>NZ_JAUZUV010000004.1:0-258677 GCF_031844265.1 Acinetobacter sp. RG5
CTGTATATTTTTATGGCTACCTTTATAGGGTTAATTATGAACAGTAAGTGTCAACAGACCCTAATAGTATGAATAGACTGATAAAAATCAGTTCAAATAATGAGCTAACTTTCATTTCAATGAATCAGCTTTATAAATATGCATTAAAAAAGCCAGCTGCCACCAAAGCAACTGACTTTTAAGATTTGAACAAACAAAGTGTTTAAAACACCTGTTTAACCTGCGTAATGAATGCTGACCGACTTGATACGATTGCTTTCAATTTCAGTGACTTTGAACTGAACACCTTGATAATTTAACTCGGTACCCACTTCAACCGTACTGTTGGTTTTATCCAGAATCAAACCCGCCACACTGATATAACCAGCATCTTCATCAATCAGATCAATCATGCCAAGCTCAAGCTCAAGCTGATACAAGTCTAACATGCCCGATGCGATCCAGTGCGTATCATCCACTTTCACCAGATCCAGCTGTTCGTCTGCATCCGGGAATTCACCAGCAATTGCTTCAAATACATCCAGCGGTGAAATCAGACCCTGTACATTACCAAACTCGTCACTCACCAAGACCAAAGAACCTTTAGAAGTACGCAAGGTATTAATCGCGTCAATAACTTTCATCTTTTCAAAGATATAAATTGGGCGATGACGTTTAATCAGTGCTTTTAATTCTTCCGGCTCTTCCAGTACATCCAATAATTCTTTGGCACGTACTACGCTAATCACCTTATCTAGGCTACCGCGACATACCGGGAACAGACTGTGTGGAACAGACAGAATTTTTTCACGGATCTGTTCTGGGCTATCTTCCAGATCAACCCATGAAATCTGACCGCGCGGCGTCATGATCGAAGCGACTGAACGCTCTGCAAGGGTAAGCACCCCACCAATCATATAGCGTTCTTCATCTGCAAAGGTTTCTTGTGCCTGATTATTTTGACTGTCGGTCGTCTCTAGCTTGCCACCCATTAACTTCAGGATCGAGTCAGCCGTACGATGACGCAAAGGAATCTTGGATTCATGTTTAGCAGCATTACGCTGACCGAACTGGTTGAATGCTTCGATTATGATCGCAACACCAATACCTGAATAGATATAGCCTTTTGGAATATGGAAACCAAAACCTTCTGCAATCAGGCTGATACCAATCAAAAGTAGGAAGCTTAAACACAGAATCACCACGGTTGGATGGCGATTCACAAAGTTGGTCAATGGTTTCGATGCCAGTAGCATCACGCCCATTGCGACAATCATGGCAGCCATCATGACATAAATATTGTCGACCATACCAATGGCGGTAATCACTGAATCTAAAGAGAAAACAGCATCTAAAACAACAATCTGTGCAACAACAGCAGTGAAACTTGCATATACCACATTGGTAGACACTGTGACTTCAGGTTTACCTTCAATCTTTTCATGCAGCTCAGTAACGGCCTTATACACCAGGAACAAGCCACCAAATAACAAGATCAGGTCCCGACCGGAGAAGGTCCAGTCAAACACAGTAATCAATGGTTGTGTCAAAGTGACCAACCAGGCAATCGCAAATAACAGGCCTAGACGCATGAATAATGCGAGAGACAAACCAATAACACGTGCTTTATCGCGTTGTTCAGGAGGAAGTTTTTCAGCCAGAATGGCAATGAAGACTAGGTTATCAATACCTAAAACAATTTCAAGAATAATAAGAGTAATTAAACCTACCCAGATTCCGGGATCTAATAAAAATTCCATTAGAGAATGACCCCGTTCGAGTAAGCTAGAAATAGAGATGGAAGATCAACGCACGGCGAGGGATCCATTAAAATTTAACCTATGCAACTTAAGACTATTCCATTATGCATAAACTGAGTATTTTGTAATGTATTAATTTACAAAAAAATTACATGATCATGATTTTATTGAGACTTTTATGACCAACTGATTGATGCTGAAACTGATTAATTTTAATTTTTTCTACATCATGTATTCGAATTGAATTAAAAATAAACAGAATTTAGTTTGATTAGGCTATTATTTTTAAGGTCACTTAAAGATTAGAGCATAAACTATTTTTTTATTGAAAGAACAATCACTTAAAAATATAGCTGTAAATAATCATTTACTATATTGACTAAAACCACTCAATCACCCTATATTTCTTAAATCGATTAATTTATTGAAATACAATTACTTGCATTAAAACCTATTCAGACAGGCTGCTTAAGAACAATAAAAAGTCTTGGAAAACATTTCTACTCACGAAATACATAATGAGGAATTAAATTTATACAAAATATTATCGCCTTTCATCCGATTTTAAAGAACAATCTTCGCGCCAGATAAGGCTCACATGCAGAACTGATCAACTCCTTGGGATGTTAAGCAAAACTAAAAAGTGTTAGCGCTTTAACATTTTTAAAATAAAGGTTGAAATATGCATAAACTTTTTCATAAAATGAACGGACCCTAGAAAAATAAATACAAGGAACATTTCATGACTAAGAAATATGCAAAATTTTTGCCGTGTACGGAAGAATTTAATTTAGAAAACTTTCCATATTATTGGGTAACTCAGGTTCATGCTCAATACGTCGTTAATGTCGATCATGCACTAAAAAAGTATGGTGTTGACAATTCCCGCCGCCGCATCCTTCTTGCACTAAAAGCCAAACCGCATGCCAGTGTTTCTGATTTGTCAGAGATGGTTGTTTCTAAAATGTCGACCACGACTAAAATTGTCTACCGCTTAAAAGACGAAGGTCTGGTTGAAACCTATTCATGTGAGGATGACGCACGGATTACCCGAGTATTTTTGACTGACAAAGGCATGCAAATGACACATAAGATCAATGATCTGACCAATGTCGTACTGGAACAGTCATTTGAAGGCCTAACGCCTTTGCAAATTGAAAAAACCATGGAAAGTTTACGTCATATTTTCAAAAATTTAGCTCGTTAAGAGACCTACTTTTTATTTTAAATAGACGCTGGCGAATTGGCGCATACTTTACAATAATAAATAATTCGCCAGAGCTTTCTAAAAATCAAAAAAGTTCAGTTGTGGACTGACTTTTTTGATTTTTTCTTTTGGTACATGTGAGCATTCAAACTCTTCTACCGGAAAGCCCTCTACAAAGCTACGAATATCCGGATGCCTTAGCGTTAGCCATTCTTGCAGTCGCTGCTGTGGAATCACAATAACCGAGCGTTTGATATTACCCGGCTCATGAAACTCCTTCATCATGGGATGGTCAATTGCATCCATGGTAATCATACTGGCAGAGCGTACAATTTCCCCTTGTACCCGAGCAATCTCATACACAGCTGCAATAAAAGTCGCCTGACCATCTTTACGTCTTACACCCCAACGCTGCGGTTTATTATCAAAATATTTGGACTCATAAAATTCCGATACCGGAATGACGCCAAAATGACATTTGACAGTGGCTTCAGCAAAGGTTGGCTTTTGCAGTAAAGTTTCATTTCTGGCGTTATAGGTCTTGGTACCTATAGTTTTGTCTTCTGCCCATTTCGGAATGAGTCCAAAATTCACGGAACGCCATTCCAGTCCTTGAGCTGAATGAAATAAAAGCGGTGTAACATAATTGGGATAGACCTCCTCTGGATATTCAAAAGGAATTTCTGGCAATCCCAGGTTATGCAACTGCTCTAAGGTTAAAGGCTTAAAATTGGCGCACATGGTTCATATATGTAAATCATTCGACCATAACATTATACCGTGATGCCAAGTCGAAGCCTGTCGTATTTCTATAGTTTTAGGCGCGTTGACTGTTATGAATTCGGTACCGTCAACCAATGTGTCCGGGTAAACTCTTCAAAAATCCAGCGACCATTGAAACGACCCAATCCTGAATTTTTCTCGCCGCCAAAGGGTGCATTTGACTGGTCTGCCACACTAATGCCATTAATATGTGTCATACCGATATCCAGTTGTGCGGCAAACGCGCTGCCTCGCTCGATGTTTGAGGTACATACTGCACTGGATAAACCAAACTCGGTCGCATTGGCCAGGTTTAAAGCATGTGCTTCATTCCGGGCTTTTAAGATAGGTAAAATCGGACCGAAGCTTTCTTGCTGCGCCAGATCGGAATCTTCCGCGACATCAATAAAAATATGCGGATAGACCAGATTCCCTTCAATTCCTCCTTCATACACCAGTTGTGCGCCCTGCTCGCTGCCTGTTTGAATGATCTGTTGATGCTTTTCAACCTGACTCTGATTAATGATCGGACCGATCACGGTATCTTCCAGATTTGGATCACCCACCGGAATCATTTTGATCCGATCCAGGAGCTTATCTACATAAGCATCATGGATAGAGGCATCGACAATGACCCGGTTAGTACTCATGCAAATTTGTCCCTGATGCATAAAACGCCCCATCAGCGTTAGTTCAACCGCAAGATCAAGATCGGCATCATCCAGAATGACCAAAGGTGCATTGCCACCCAGTTCAAGTGCCAGACGTTTGATTCTCGAACTGGCTAGAGCCTTACTGCCAACACTTTTTCCCACTTCGGTGGAGCCGGTAAATGAAATCATTTTCGGCACTGAATGCTCAACAAAATAATCCCCGATTTCACTGCCAGCACCGGCAACAATATTCAGTGCACCTGCAGGCAAACCTGCCTCTTCAAATAATTTACCAATTAAGGTGCCGCCAGTCACTGGTGTATCACTGGCTGGCTTCAGCACAACGGTATTACCACAGGCAATTGCAGTTGCCACTGAACGTAAGGATAAATGAAATGGAAAGTTCCATGGACTAATGACAGCAATCACGCCTAAGGGCTTGCGCAAAACCATACTTTTACGTGCCGGATCCTTACTTTCCAGCTGTTCTGTTTGGATCCAGTCTGGAAAAGCCAGACTTTCCTGAATGATGCCCAGAGCAGCATCCACCTCAACGCCGGCTTTAATGCGCGTACTGCCTGATTCAATAATGAGCCAGTCAATGATTTCGTCCCGACGCTGCTGAATGATCGCGATTAAATTTTGCAGCACTGTTTTACGTACTTCAATGGATTTCAAGCCCCCCTGCTGGAAAGCCTGCTCTGCTGCGGTATAAGCACTGTCGACATCGACAGAACTGGCAGCTGCCATGCTAAAAATTTCGCTCTGGGTATAGGGGTTGATATTTTTTATTGTTCTGGTTGAAGTACCGGCTTGCCACTGACCATGAATAAACTGCTGGTCTAAATTTTGATATACCGTTGTCATTTTATTGTTTCCTCGCATGCTTTGCCCCACTTTAAAAGTTCGGCTGGAAAATTTCTAGTCAGAACGACAGCGGCTTACCATTAGACAATAAAAAAGCCTCCGAAGAGGCTTTTTTAAGCTAGACAGGATTAATCACCTGTATAACCTTTTAACTTTAAACGCGCTGCATGTAGAAGCGGCTCGGTATAACCTGATGGCTGCTCACCACCTTTAAAGATCAGGTCAGATGCTGCCTGGAATGCAATATTGTTGGCAAAGTCAGCAGACATTGGTGTATACAGTGGATCATTGGCATTTTGCTCATCCACAATTTTCGCCATACGTTGCATGACTTCTTCTACCTGTTCACGACTTACGATACCGTGACGCAACCAGTTCGCAACATGTTGTGAAGAAATACGTAAAGTCGCACGGTCTTCCATTAAACCGACATCATTGATGTCTGGAACTTTAGAACAACCTACACCCAAATCTACCCAGCGAACCACATAACCTAAAATACCTTGACAGTTATTTTCGAGTTCTTTGGTTTTTTCTTCTTCAGACCAGTTAGTGTCTTTCGCCAATGGTGGTGTCAACAAATCATCTAGAGATAAAGGCTGAGTCGACAATAATTCTTGCTGACGGTCTGCAACATTAATCTGGTGATAGTGAATCGCGTGAATCACCGCACCTGTAGGTGATGGAACCCATGCACAGCTCGCACCCGCTTCAGGATGTTCAGTTTTGGTTTTGTACATGTCAAGCAGCATGTCTGGCTTTGGCCACATGCCTTTACCGATTTGTGCTTTACCACGTAAACCTGCTTGCAGACCAATCATCACGTTACGGTTTTCATAAGCCGGGAACCAGATTTGGCCTTTTACTTCGCCTTTACGAACGAATGGACCAGCTTCCATAAAGGTATGGATTTCATCGCCGGTACGGTCCATGAAACCTGTATTGATGAAGATCGTACGATCTTTGGCTTGTGCAATACAGTTCTTCAAGTTCACAGAAGTACGGCGTTCTTCATCCATAATCCCGATTTTTAAAGTTTTTGCAGGTAAGCCAAGTGCCTGTTCTGCACGTTCAAACAATTCAACGGCAAATGCCACTTCTTCAGGACCATGCATTTTCGGCTTAACGATATACATTGAACCTTGACGCGAGTTCTTGATCGTGTTTTCACCTTTGATGTCTGCAAAAGACAACAATGGCGTAACCAATGCATCCATGATGCCTTCATAGATTTCTGCGCCATCTACCAGAATCGCAGGGTTTGTCATTAAATGACCAACATTACGCAGCAACATCAATGAACGGCCGTGAACTTTAGTTTCACCACCTTCTACATTTTTGAAAGTACGGTCTTCATTCAGTTTACGGGTAACAGTTTTACCGTTTTTCTCAATAGACTCTTCTAAAGTACCTTTCATCAGGCCTAACCAGTTACGGTAGCCTTCTACTTTCTCTTCAGCATCAACAGCTGCAATCGAGTCTTCCAAGTCCTGAATGGTCGTAACCGCAGCTTCAAGAACTACATCTTTTACACCAGCGGCATCAGTTTGGCCAATCGGGCTGCTGGCATCAATTTGCACAATAGCGTGCAGACCATTATTTTTAAATACGATTTCAGTCGGTGCTGAAGCTTCGCCATTGTAGCCAACGAATTTAGCTGCATCTGCCACAGTTGTTTTTGAACCGTCTTTTAGGGTAACAACCAGTGCATTAGCTTCAACTGCGTATTGAGTTGCATCTGCATGCGAACCTTGTGCCAATGGGAAAGTTTCGTCGAGGAAATTCTTTGCAAATGCGACAACTTTTTCACCACGTTTCGGGTTATAGCCTTTGCCTTTTTCCGCGCCATCTTCTTCAGAGATGACATCGAAGCCATAAAGTGCATCGTACAAAGAACCCCAACGTGCGTTTGCAGCGTTCAAGCAGTAACGTGCATTACGTACTGGTACCACCAACTGTGGACCTGCCAGTATTGCAATTTCTTCATCTACATTTTCAGTGCTGATTTGAAAATCTTCTACTTCTGGTAACAAGTAGCCAATTTCAGTCAAGAAAGCTTTGTAAGCTTGTAATTCAAATGTGTTATTGCGGTGCCATTCATCAATTTTCGCCTGAATGTCATCACGCTTAGCCAAAAGTGCTTTATTTTTAGGGCTAAGATCAACAACGACTTGTTCAAAGTTTTTCCAGTATGTTTCGCTGTCTAAACCAGAACCTGGTAGTGCTTCATTTTCGATGAAATCGTAAAGTTCTTTAGCAATCGCTAACTTGCCTTTTTGAATACGTGCAGTCATTGTCTTTCCTGATATTGCTACTTTTTATACAAGAGATTCTAGTATACCGATTAAAATCTAGCTGAATAGTATTATCACATTGCTAAATACTGAGCATTTTTTCTAATATGAATACCCTCATAAACATATTTGATCTTTCTCAGTTACAAATAGATATCATTCTGCTAAATACCCTAATGACAGTGTATAAAGTTTTCGAAATGTAGAAATTAGACTTAAGTTCAGATTTTCGAGTAAAAATTATGCATTCTAGTTATACACGATCACATTTAGACCAAGATTAAGCCATGTTTAATCAGGCTTGTCGATAATTTAAGTCCCTATTTTTATAAAAAAAGCGCTGGTAAATGACCAGCGCTTTTATTCTTAGTCTCCGTTCACGGAGGCGATTTTCTCAATCTGGCGATGTTCAGAATTCAGGTATTCATCCGACTGCATTTCCAGCAAACGGGAACGGGTCCGTTCAATTTCAAAGGCCAGTTTTTCACCCTGGTAAATATCCACGATATTATCTTCTGAGGTTAAGAGTAACTTGACGCCACGGTCATAAAATTCATCGACCAGATAAATAAAACGGCGCGTTCCATCATTCAGGAAATCGGTCAGGTGTGGCACATTACTCACCAAAACCGTATTATAAATATTGGCGATTTCAATAAAATCAGCCGGACTGCGTGGCTTTAAACACAGTTCAGAAAATTCACACCACAATACATCTTCAGTATGTGACACGGTTTCAACAATACGGTTGTTGATAATAATCGGCTCTTCAGAACAGGTCTGAGTCTGGGTCAAAGCGCTAAAACGTTGAGCAATCCAGTTTTTATGATCATGCGTTAACGGGAATTTAAACAATTGTGCCTGTTTTAGAACCCGTAGACGGTAATCGACTCCGGCATCAACATTTAAGACCACACAGTTTTTCTTGACCAGTTCGATGGTAGGCATAAAACGGTCACGGTGAATGCCGTTCTTATATAAACCGTCCGGTGCGATATTCGAAGTAGCGACCAAGGTGATACCACGTTCAAACAGCTTCTGGAACAGATCGCTCAGGATCATTGCATCCGTCACGTTAGACACAAAAAATTCATCAAAACAGATGATGACCGCTTCTTTATAAATTCGATCCGCCACGATATCTAGCGGATTACGCTGTCCGGATAATTTGTTTAACTCACGATGCACATGCTGCATAAAATGGTGAAAATGCATCCGGCTTTTACGGCGAAACGGAATCGAATCGTAAAACTGATCCATTAACCAAGTTTTTCCACGCCCCACACCACCCCACATGTACACCCCTTTCGGAGATGTCTGACGGCGAAAGCGGCGAAATGCTTTTTTCGATGCCTTAAAACGCTGAATCAATTCCAGCCAGACACGATTCAGTTCATGTACTGCCATTGCCTGTGCTTCATCAGGCATAAACTGTCCCGAAGAGATCGCTTGTGCATAACGTTCTGCAGGAGAAATCGGACTAAAAGCGGTGCTGTGCTGTGAATTAAAATCGGACATAGAATTTCGTACTATTTGGGATCAATTTAATTATAGCGGAGTTTAATCAACACGCTATAACACTTTGGCATAAACTAACTTAGGCTATTTTATATATTGCCGAGGACTTTGCCCAAACCAGCGTTTAAAGGCATGGTTAAAAGCGGCCGGCTCGGAATAGCCTAATAATTCTGCAATCATTTCAATCGAATACTGTTTATATTCAATCAGTCGCAAAGCCTTATCTTTAATAATTTCTTCGCGAATCTGCTTATAACTGGTATCACACTGCTGTAACTGATGCCGCAAGGTTCGTTCCGGAATATTCAACGCCTGTGCCGTTTCAGCCATGCTCGGCATCAGGCCGCTTTGGATTTCCAGATAATCCTGCACACGCTGCACCACAGTCGGCGTCTGCTCATCCTGTTGCAAACGCTCCAGTTCAGCCAGACATTTGGCTTCATAGACAGCAAAAGTGACCGCATCTGCAGAAGGAATTTTAATATCCAACACTGCTTCATCAAACCAGAATGCTGCCCGAGATGCATCAAACTGTACCTGTGTTCCATAATAATCATGATAGACCTTTAAGGTATTCAGATCTTCTGGATAGGCAAATGGCAACTCGATCCGCAAATCAGGTTTGGATAAGCCCATCAATTTGTAGATTTCCCGGATAAACTTAAACGTTCCGGAAATCTCTGCCTGTGCCAGCAACATTCTCAAATGATCATCCTGCTGCTTGGCTCGATAACATAGCGCGCTATGATGCTCGCTTTGCTGCAAGGCCAACTGACCGGTCAAATGCGTCAACTGCTGAAAACGGATCACCTGATTCAATGCATCACGTACCGTAGGACTGGTCACCAGCAACATGAGTAAGGGACCATAACCTGCCAAAGCATAATGCTGGCCAATCAATAATCCCTGTTCAGGTTGGATTTCCTGTCCCACCACCTTAAGCACATCATGTTCCAGACTCGGATGGATCACCGAGCTTGGATCAAAGGCATCTACACGCAGCCCAATGTTTTGCAGTTTCTGATCGACCTCCATGCCAGCCTTGCGCATTCCTTGAATCAAATACATCAGACTGAGAACAGAACGTTTCATAACCATACAAATACAATGTGATTATTCTAGTTGTACTATAAAAATAATGTGTCGGCTATTGCCGTTTAGATCAATTTTCTGTCTAATCACCAGGGAGCAAATTACGATAAATATCCAACATTAAAATAAGTAAGGAATGTAGTGATGCTAGATCATGCCACCGCTACACGCTCCCCCCCTCATACCAAAGTTGCCATTATTGGAGCTGGTTGCGGAGGGATTGCCATGGCAATACGTTTACAACAGCATGGTATTTATGATTTTATTATTCTTGAAAAAGGTAGCGATTTTGGCGGAACCTGGCGGGACAATCAGTACCCTGGAGCAGCCTGTGATGTGCAATCACATTTATATTCCTTGTCATTTGCACCGAAAAGCAATTGGTCCAAACGTTATGCGGAAGCACCCGAGATATTTTCTTATATTCAGGATCTGGTGACCGATTATAACCTGCGTGCTTTTTGCCGTTTAAATACCGAAGTACTGGCAGCACATTACCAGGCAGAACGCTGTCTATGGCAATTACAGCTACAGGATCAAAGTATCCTTGAAGCCCAGTTTGTTATATTCGCTTCCGGACCTTTACATATTCCGCAAATCCCAGATATTCTCGGTATTGAGAAATTCCAAGGCAAAGTCTTTCATTCTGCGCAATTGGATCACACTTATGACCCGACTGGCAAAAATGTCGCATCGATTGGAACAGGTGGCAGCGCCATTCAATATATTCCGGAAATTGCCCCGAAATGCAAACAACTGTATGTCATGCAACGTACTGCGGCTTGGGTCATTCCTCGGGATGAACGTGCCTACCCGAATCTTGAAAAGAAACTCTTTAAAAAATATGACTGGTTTAGAAAGCTACACCGTGCCCGCCTGTATTGGTCAAATGAATCGCGTGTGGTACCGATTGTCAAACCGGGCATTATGAAATTCACCCAAAAACTGGCAGAACTATTCATTAAATATGAGGTCAAAAACCCTGAATTGGCCAAGAAACTAACTCCCGATTACATCATGGGCTGCAAACGTATTCTGGTTTCAAATAAATACTTCCCGACGTTTAACCGCCATAATGTGGAACTGGTGACCGAGAAGATTCAGGAACTGACTGAACACAGTATCATTACACAAGATGGAAAAGAGCGGCCGATTGACTGTCTGATTTATGGCACCGGATTCATTACCGATCCACGTATCTATATGAAGAATTTTCAATGTACCGGGCTTGATGGCGTAGAACTGAATGAAATGTGGAAACAAGGTGCTGAAAGCTATTATGGAATTTGCGTGAAAGACTTTCCAAACCTGTTTCAGTTACTGGGGCCAAATACCCTATTGGCACACAATTCTGTCATTTTTATGATTGAGGCACAAGTTGAATATATTTTGTAATTGATGCAACTGGTCGATCAATCCCAAAGCGATGCCATTATGGTTAAAGACCAGGCACAAGATACATTTAATCAGCAGGTGCAACATATGTTTGAAAAGACCGTGTGGCAATCTGGCTGTGTCAACTGGTATCAGCAGGAAGGTGGCAAGAACTTTGCCTTATGGCCAACTTATACCTGGAAATACTGGCTCAAAACCAAAAAGCCAAATGCCAAATGCCAAATGCCAAATGCCACAGATTATCGATTATTGAATAAAGTCGCCTAAAAGCTTTTACCATCTGACATCAAGCGGTGGCATAATTTATAGGTAATTTTTTCAATCCATTAAATTTATGCAATCGCTTTGGCTTATCTTTCAGCTTCTATTCTGTCTAGCACTCGGTTTTGCCATGGCAAAACAAATTCCGCTTTCGATTATTAAAATCTGTTTCAAGCTATTGCCCTATTTTAGCTATGTTTTATTGATTGCAATTGCCTTTGAATTTTCACAATTGGTAGATGAATTGCAGCATCCTCTCCAGATTTTGAGTACGTCGATCAGCATTGCCTTTCTGACCTCGCTCGGTGCTTTTGCATTTTGCTATCTACTATTTAAATGGGCAGGTTATCTTCCGAGTTCCGGTCGGGTATCCGTCGACCTGGTGCTTAAATCCCTACTGAACATGAGCTATGCCTTTTTGGCTCTCGCAGGCGGATATTGTTTACATACGGGCTTGAATCTATTTGATCTATCCGTGCAAATCAGCACCTGGCATTTGTTGCTGGTATTTATGTTCATGATTGGCCTGGATCTGGCTTATTCACCTTTAGATCGTTCCTGGTTAAATTTTAAAATTCTCTTAGTTCCGATTGGTTGTATTTTTGGTTCATTATTTGCAGTCATGCTTTATTCATTCTGGAATACAGACATCAGTCTAAAAGATTTGATCATGCTGTCACAAGGCTATGGATTTTACTCAATGTCAGGTGTTGTCGTAACAGAACTCAGAAATGCAGAACTCGGCAGTATCGCGCTAATGAATGACCTGTTTAGAGAAATTTTTGCCATCTTACTCATGTATTGTATGGGCTGGAGATACCCAAGATCCGCCATTTCCGCAGCGGGTGCAACTGCGATGGATGTGACTCTACCGATGGTTAAACAGGCCTGTGGGCATGATTTTATTCCACATGCCATGGTCAGTGGTTTTATTTTGTCACTGTTAGCACCAGTCATGGTGAGTGTACTGGCAGCGATTTAATTACTTTATCACTTTCTCAATCTCACTAAATTCCTCTTTTATAAAGAGGAACTCTCCTCCCTGATTTAGTTTAAAAGCAGAATTTTAAAACGAAGCACAAGCAAGTAGGCCGAGGGGGCTGACTAAAAACTTAAATCAATATCACTTAAGGCATCGCCTACTGTTTCAATAACATCCGAAGCAAGACTGATGGCATTAGATGCCAAACTGACCACATCGATCCCCGCTGTCCGATCTGCTGAGCTTGCCTGCTGTTGTTGCTATTCTTGTTGCTTAAGCTGTTCCGCCTGTTGAATATTTTGAATCACGTCATTCTGTACTTTTTCTAATTGTGGTTCAGATGAAGTCATCATTTTTCCTTTTTATTTTATAACCATTTTTTCAATATATAAAAAAAGCCTTTCGACTGAAAGGCTTTTTGTCATTCAAACCGTATTAAAGCGTTGCCAAAATATCTTTCAAAGTCTGACGCATATTTTTAGACTGGGTAATCGGGCGACCAATTACCAGATGTGTTGAGCCATCTAGCATTGCCTGTTTCGGTGTCACAATACGTTTCTGGTCATCTGCATTCGACCCTTCTGGACGAATGCCGGGTGTCACTAATGCAAAGTCTTTTCCAATCGTTTCACGTAACATTTTCGCTTCTTGAGCTGAGCAAACCACCCCATCTAGACCACTGTCTTTTGTCAGTTGTGCCAGACGTTTTACATGCTCATTTGGCTCAATATCCAGACCAATATCTTTCAAGTCTTCACGGCCCATTGACGTCAATACAGTCACTGCAATCAACTGAGTTTTATAATTACCCGCTTGCAAACGCTCTACACAGGTTTCCATCATCTTGCGGCCACCTGAGGCATGCACATTGACCATCCACACACCCAAATCTGCTGCCGCGCATACTGCCTGTGCTGTTGTATTTGGAATATCATGAAATTTCAGATCCAGAAATACATCAAAGCCTTTATCTTGAAGTGCTTTGACAATAATTGGACCTTCATGGGTAAATAACTCTTTACCAACTTTAAGTCGACACAAGGCAGGATCTAACTGTTCTGCAATGGCTAAGGCATCAAATTGGCTTTTGGCATCTAGTGCGACGATGATACTCAAGAGATTACCCCTTCATATAGGCAAAAAATAAGCCCATTATAATGGGCTTTGATTTTCATTGGTAATATCTAATACAGTTTTTTCATGCCGGGTATGGGCTGCTGCTTCAGCGGCCATTAACTTGGCTGTATTCAACTGTTCCTTACGTAGATGTTCAATGTCTTTACGCAGTCGTTTAATTTCCCAATTCGTCTGAAAAACCCGGAAGATCTGAACGCCCAATAACAGGCCCAAAACGACACCTAAAGATAATGTGAGGAGAAGTAATAATCCCAGGCGCATTGCGGGAACTTGAGTAAATAACAAGTCCACTGACAATTCAGTACCGTTTTGCAAAACTAAAGCTAATGAATAACCAAACAGTACCAATAAAAGAATGACCAGAACGTAACGCATGAACACCCCGCAAAATATTTACAATTATTTTTGTGCAGACTCGTTCACAGCGTCACGAAGTGCCTTGCCTGGTTTAAAGTGCGGAACTGCTTTTGCAGCCACTTCTACTGATTTACCAGTTTTAGGGTTACGACCTACGCGCGGTTCACGGTGATGCAATGCAAAACTACCAAATCCACGAATCTCGATACGGTTGTCAGTTGATAATGCTTCTATCATTTGATCGATCATAATTTTAACGGCTTCTTCCACTAAAGGCTCAGCCAAATGCGGATTTTTTAATGCAATACGCTCTATTAAGTCAGACTTATTAAGTGCTTCAGTAGTCATCTGCGACCTCTTTAATTATCAAGCTACTTGGGATCTATTTCCCGATAATAACCTGTTTAAATACAAAACGGTAGCGCAATAATTAAATACTACGCTACCGTTTACAGTATTTGTATAAAAAGTATTAGTTAAATTACATTAACAATACAATTCAAACGCTTACTTAGTTGCCCATTTGAGCTTTGATCAGGTCACCAATCGTCTTAGGACCATTGTCTTGACCAGCAGGAGCTGTTTTCAAGTTAGCAACTGCTTCTTTCTCTTCAGCTTCGTCTTTCGCTTTGATAGACAAGTTGATTGCGCGAGATTTACGATCTACGTTGATGATCTTCGCTTCAACTTCTTGACCAACTTCAAGGAACTTAGTTGCATCTTCAACGCGATCGCGGTTGATTTCAGATGCTTTCAAAGTCGCTTCAACTTCGTCAGCTAACTTAACAGTAGCGCCTTTAGCGTCAACTGCAGTTACAGTACCTTTAACCAAAGCACCGCGTTCGTTAGCAGCAAGGAAGTCATTGAACGGATCGTTGTTCATTTGCTTGATGCCAAGGCTGATACGGTTGCCTTCAGCGTCTACAGAAAGGATAACCGCTTCAACAGTGTCGCCTTTCTTGTAACGACGAATCGCTTCTTCGCCTTGTTCGTTCCAAGAAATATCAGACAAGTGAACTAGACCGTCGATACCGCCTGGTAAACCGATGAAGATACCGAAGTCAGTGATAGATTTGATCGTACCAGAAACTTTTTCGCCTTTATCGTGGTCTTTAGCAAACTCTTCCCATGGGTTAGCACGAGTTTGTTTGATACCAAGAGAAATACGACGACGTTCTTCATCAACTTCAAGAACCATAACATCAACTTCATCACCAATCTGAACAACTTTAGATGGGTGGATGTTTTTGTTCGTGTGATCCATTTCTGAAACGTGTACTAAACCTTCAACGCCTTCAGCGATTTCAGCGAAACAACCGTAGTCAGTCAGGTTAGTTACGCGGGCTTTAACGATTGAACCTTTAGGGTAACGGTTCATGATCGCTAACCATGGATCTTCGCCAAGCTGTTTAAGACCTAGAGAAACACGGTTACGTTCGCGGTCGAATTTAAGTACTTTAACAGTAACTTCTTGACCCACTTCAACAACTTCTGAAGGGTGCTTGATACGTTTCCAAGCCATGTCAGTGATGTGAAGAAGACCATCAATACCGCCAAGGTCAACGAATGCGCCGTAGTCAGTAAGATTTTTGATCGTACCAGTAACTGTTTGACCTTCTTCAAGCTGAGCAAGAAGAGCTTCACGGTCAGCTGAAGATTCAGCTTCCATAACAGCACGACGTGAAACAACAACGTTGTTACGTTTAGCGTCAAGTTTGATTACTTTGAATTCTAACTCTTTGCCTTCTAGGTGAGTAGTATCACGAATAGGACGAGTATCAACTAAAGAACCTGGAAGGAACGCACGTACTGGACCGATGTCAACAGTGAAACCACCTTTAACTTTACCAGAGATAACACCAGTAACGATTTCGCCGTCTTCAAAGATTTTTTCAAGTTTAGTCCAAGTTTCTGCGCGTTTAGCTTTTTCGCGAGAAAGAACTGTTTGACCCATACCGTTGTCAAGTGCTTCAACAACTACGTCTACAGTGTCGCCAACTTGAACTTCAAGTTCGCGCTGTTCATTTAAGAACTCAGCACGGTCAACAACGCCTTCAGATTTAAGGCCAGTGTCAACAGTTACCCAATCAGAGTCAATGCTTACTACAACGCCCTGGATAACTGCACCCTTTTCAACGTTGAGGTTTAATTCGCTTGCTTCAAAGAGGGCTGCAAAAGATTCGGTCATGATATTTCCGATAAAGTCAGCGGTCTTGGATCAGACAAGGCCGGTTTAATTAAGCATCTACATAGTCCATATAAAACTGATCAAGCTATGCGTTTGCTGATAAAATTGGGTTAATTTGCTAACTGCTGATCCACATAAGTGGTCATCAGCTGGAATACTTCATCGATATTCAAATCTGAACTATCAATAATGTAAGCATCATCCGCAGGCTTGAGTGGAGCGACAGCGCGTTCCGTATCTCGTTTATCGCGAGCGATGATATTAGCTAAAATGTCGCTTATTTTAACATCCAGTCCCATGCCCTGCAACTGCTTTACACGTCTTTGCGCGCGTGATTCAGCCGAGGCCGTCAAATATATTTTTGCCTGAGCATTCGGGAAGATACTTGTCGCCATATCACGTCCGTCTGCTACCAGACCAGGCGCCTGTGCAAAGGCATGCTGACGTGAAACCATCGCTGTTCTAAGCTCAGGAATTGCTGCAACTTTTGAAGCAAACTCTCCTACCCGTTCAGTTCGAATAGTTTGGGACACATCTTCACCATCCAGCCACACCTGCACCCCGGTGTCGGTACTGACAAACTGGATATCTAAATTTGTTGCGATTTGTACGCATTCTGGCAATTTCGTGTCTACCGAATCCAGCAAATCATGGTGATGCAATGACAAACCCAAAAGGCGGTATAAAGCACCAGAATCCAATAAGTGAAACTGATAATGTGCAGCCAGTTTCGCTGCTAACGTGCCCTTGCCAGACCCACTTGGACCATCAATGGTAATAATTTGAACTGTCATTGCTTTCCCGTTGTTGTTTAAACAGATTTTGCGAGTTTTGTCAGGCCTAGTTTAATCGCTGCCTGTAACTGTGCAAGGATTAATTTACTCACAAAAGGCGCACGTGCCTGCAATTCAATCGTATAAGTTACTAACGTTTTGTCATCAGCCAGTGCTTCAAATTCAATAATGCCTAAATGATGCTTGATCAATGGATTTTTAATAATCTGATATTCGATGCGATTATTTGGCTCGAACAAGGTAATTTGTTCTTTCAGCGGCTTCACTGGCCCCATACCCATTGCACGTACTGAACCGAGTCCATCAGGATATTCAGCATCCGCAGAATCCTTGATTCGTTCGACCTGCATCGGTGCGAAGGCAATATTATAGGTGGCATGCTTGGACATCAAATTGAAGACATCATCAAGGGCTGCTGGGAATTCTTTTTTTACTTGGATGCTGTTCATTATTGTTCCTGAAGATTGCAGATATTTGAAAGTGGGAAAATTTTAGCGGATAAAGTAAATTTACTTCTGCGTATTTAATAACTTTTCTTGTAACTTGAATTGTCGTTTCTGCTCGCGACGCAACTTAAAAAATGCACTGAGCTGTTCAGAGCATTGCTGCTGCATGCAGCCTGCCTGGAAAGAAAATACGTGATTATAATAACCGGTTTCAAACAGTTGACGCGCACTCACCAGTGAACCTGCTTTCGCTTCAAATGCGCCAAATACTACCCGTGAAACCCGTGAATGCACCAGCGCACCAACACACATGGTGCACGGCTCTAAAGTCACATAAAGCACTGCATCATCAGGTAAACGATAATTCTGGATATTTTGACAGGCATCACGCAGCGCCACAATCTCGGCATGCGCGGTCGGATCATTTAAAGAAATCGGCGCATTAAAGCCCTGACCAATGATCTGATTCTGACTAACAATAATCGCACCCACCGGAATTTCGCCCTGTGCGGCAGCAAGTGCAGCCTGCGCATAGGCAAGCTGCATCCAGTATTCATCGCTCAATTGTGTTTCGGACATGTAAAACTTAAATCACACCATACTGTTTTAGCAAGGCATTCCAGCTTTCAATATTGGTCACCGGAGGGTTTGCAGACAAAATACCTTTTAAGCTCATATCTGCACCCTTTTTCCATGCAGGAGAAAGGTCTTTATCCACCAGACGTGCGCGCACACCTTCGACAAAGTCATGATGACGGATTTTCCAGTCTGAGATCTGAACTTCCAGTTCGAAAACTTCATTCCAGGAATGTATCTGCTTACCCCATTGCCACAATAGCCAGGTCAAGGCTGCAGTAGTTGGCGAACCTTTTTTCAGGTTTTCACTGGCCTGACGCAACCAGTCACTGCGTGCGTCACTCAGGCCAATAATCGACTCATAATCATGCTCAAAGTTGACACCACGGCAAACACTATGAATCACATCCAGAGAGTTTTGCAACGGTCCCGGGCCGACCGGACGGTGCATACTATTCAGGGTGTCATCAATGGCACGGAAGTCACCTGCAGGATAATGCTCCCAGTCAATATTAATGACTTTATCCAAAACTGAATCACGCTGTGCATCACAAATATGCGTTGCCCAGCCAATCCCGTAAGCGCCCGCAGCAGTCATGATTGAACCGGTCAAGCCGGTAAATAGACCAATCGCACCACGATCTGCCAAGAAGCGGGTTGCACCCACGTCTGGATACAAACCGATATTGATTTCAGGCATTGCCAAACGTGAATATGGCGTCACTAAACGGAAAGGCGCCGCCATAAACAAGCCCAAGCCACCACCCATCACATAACCTTCACCCCAGACTAAAACGGGTTTGGCATAATTATGCAGTAACAGATCGAGTGCATATTCTTGTTCAAAGAATTTATTGGCAGCCGCGACTTCATCATTAATCACTAACTGACGCAGCTTACGCACATCCCCACCCGCACAGAACGCTTTCGGTGTGGTTGAATCCAGCCAGATGGCTTTGACGCTATCATCATGATGAAAGTCCTGAAATACTTCCAGAAGTGCGGAAGCAATCGATTCATCGAGAGCATGCAAAGATTTCGGGCGATTTAAACGAACGATACGCCAACCATTGTGCGCTTCTTCAACAATCAAATCCGGATGATAATGTTTAGTAAGGGGAGAATATTTCATGCGTCCAGCTGCCAATCTATAGGCTCAATGCCATGTTGTTTGAGGTAGTTATTCGATTTTGAAAATACTTTACAACCAAAAAAACCACCACGGTTTGCTGCCAAAGGCGATGGATGTGCTGCCTTTAACACGAGATGCTTATCTTGATTAATGCGCTGTCCTTTACGCTGTGCGTATGCGCCCCAAAGAATAAAGACAATATGTTCACGCTGTTCATTTAATACATCAATGACGTGATCGGTAAATTCTTCCCAACCGCGCTTTTGATGCGAAGTCGGCTGACCTGCTTCGACGGTCAGTACTGCATTTAACAGAAGCACACCCTGCTCTGCCCAATGCGTCAAGTCACCATGCTTCGGTCTTTCAACCCCAACATCTGCATGTAACTCATGAAAAATATTACGCAAAGATGGTGGTAATGCAACCCCCTTTTGCACGGAAAAGCTTAATCCATGCGCCTGATTTGGGCCATGATAAGGGTCTTGCCCTAAAATCACCACTTTTACCCGATCTAGCGGCGTGGTATTCAAAGCATTAAAAATCAGATGATTGGGAGGATAAATGATTTTATCTGCTTTTTTTTCTTCAACGAGAAACGCTTTTAATTCATCCATTTTCGGACTGAGCAAAAATTCACTCAATCCATATTTCCAGCTTTCATCCAACTGAACTTTATTCAGCTTGGCCAGTTGCTGTTCATTTAAAGACATTCTTCAATCCTAAATCTATGTCAATGGATTTAAAGTCACGCAGACTTTAAATCTGTACCTGTAAATCTACTGTAGGGTTATGAAATGGCGTGCCCTGTTTGAGCTTGGCAAACATGTCCGGATCTGTCCATTCAGCTTGCACCTGTTCAGAGAACTCAAGTTGTTCCAGGCTCAGAATCCCCATTTGTTCATTTTGAATATCTTCTAAAAAACTTTGTGCATAGCCGGTGTCGGTTTCATGCACAATCACAGAATAGACTTCGACATCACCTTCGCCATTTTGAGTCACGGTCGATGCCAGCACTTGCTGTGCCAGAAAGAAGAAAATACGTGAAAACTGCTCTGCTGATGGCGATACCGGCAAAGACACCCAGCGCGCGCTGAAATTCTTGCAGGCCTGAATATATTCCGGGTCGTCATTTTGCCAGAAGCAGATAGCATGATCGAAAGAATCAAAAAAATCCTTAATCACACCTTTAAGCAGACCAAAGTCATAGACCATTTGACCATGATCTAGCTTCGAGGCTTTTAGTAATAACTCGACTTTATAACTATGGCCATGGATCGAACGCTTACAGCGATCTGACGTGCAGTTACGCACAATATGAGCATTCTCAAACTTAAATAACTTACGAATTAACATATGCCGTAATGTCGTCAAAAAATAGGTGAATTAATTTTGATTATAAAGCAAAAGTAAGGCTTTGAGGATTAATTTTGCTATTTAGCATGATAGGGAAAAGGCATCAGCCCGGCATTTGCGCTTATACAGCCTGTACAATTCATGAGCTAAAATTAAAATGGCGCCATGCTGCGGTATGCCACATAAACCTGTTTGTCCTGACGAACCAGATCACTGCTGAACTGGCGCTTACGCTCACTTAAAACCACTTCGATTCGGGCTTTAAAATAATTGGATTGCACCCCAAGCAGACTGTTAAACAAATTACGCTTGTCTGCATCGACCTGAGCAAAAGGCTCCAGTGACCACAGGTCAGTCACATTGGAAAAGTGTTCCAAGTTGGCCTGACGCTGATCCAGCAATTGCTGCACCGCATTCACATCCAGCTTTTCATCCATACTGGCCAAAAGAAAAGCTGAAGCGGTATTAATATTGACCGGGCTCTCCTGCACCGGTGCAGTACTCAGATAAGGTGCTATCAGCTTATACTGATTCTCTTCAAAACCGCGTACCAGCTTTAATTCTTCCACACTATGAAACTTTGCATTCGGTGGCAAAGCAGCATTTGGCAAGCCTTGATAATAGTTAGATTCGGCGCCCATGCCCCCACTGACCAGCTCATCTTCATCCTGCCAGTCAATCACTGCTTCACTCAGCTGTGCCGGCAAACCGGCACGTTTTAGAATCAGTTCAAACCATGCCTTGGCATTTTCATTAACTGTGCCTTCGGCAGTAATGAGGCTATTTAAATTAAACTTGCCTGATTCATCCTGCATTATTCCGGAGACATAACCGTCGTCTACCGGAAAAGCTGGCATGGGTTGCGCCCAGGTTTCCTGCAGATGATCGACCTCTGCAGCATTTTCAGCATCATCGACCAGCAATTCAGAAAAAAAGGCCTCGGCACTTTTGGCATACATGAGAGACTGGTTTTGTCGCATCAAATAGGCAGTGCTTTCAGCAGTTGCAGCCTGACGCTGGGCAATCGTAACCGCCAGAATAGTCGCTAGTGCTACCATCACCAGAATGGTAATCAGTGCAATGCCTTTCTGCTGCTTGATCATGATCGCTTTATTCATTTTCATTTCTTATTATTCTGAGCTGGGTTGACCGCTGTTCTGAGTATCAAGCAAAAAGTCCGTATTCAATAAACTGAACATCCATTCATAACTGACGCCATTCACGGTTAAATTGATTTTAATCCCTTTAGGCAAACGCTGTTTATGCTCTAACTGGTTCAGATCAGCAGAAGTATCTGGCCATTGCGTGAGTTCATTCGGATTAAGTACAACGATCTGGAATTGTTCCACTTCCGACAATAAAACACTGGATTCGGGCTGATCTCGACCTGTCTGATTTAGATTCCGGTATTTCAAGCGATAAAGTTTCTGCTCTTCGGCTCGATACTGATATTCAATGCGTTCATCTGGGGAAATCCCTTCTTCCAAAGGGTCAGTTACCCCGGTTTTACTGAAGTTAAAACGTCCGTTCTGCAGCACCAGAGCTGGTTGAATATCACCATTGATGTTGGCCGTTAAGGGTACTGCCTGTATAGTATCTCGCAGAATCTGCTGATAGGTTTGCTGTAACTGACCTAAACGTTGCTCATGAATCACATTCTGATCTTTGGTTTTGACAATATAATCAAAAACTTTCCAACCTAAGGCAGACAGCACCGCAAAGATCGCAATGGCAACCAATAATTCAACCAGGGTAAATCCTTTAGGCTTCATGGGGTATTGTTCATGCGATGATTAAAGAACATCAGACTGCTGATGCCAGATTCAACCTGACCACTGTCCTGATTAACCAGACTAATCTGTAATTCGATTCGCTGGACATTCGGACTGACCGTCGGCTCACTACGCTTGTCAATCTGCCAGGTTTCACCTTGCTGGGTCAGCTGTTTGGAAGCCGTGCCTTCCATCCATTCCTGATTGATTTCCATTTGTGCCACTTCATTTAAGGCAACAAACTGTGCTTTGGTACGTAGAATGGCATTTGAGGTGGATTGGGTATATTGCATCGCGACTTTGGTCAGGGTTATGGCTGCGGTCGCAAAAATTGCCAAGGCGACCATAACTTCCAATAAGGTAAAACCTGAGGCACGATTAAGTCGAG
Organism: Acinetobacter sp. RG5; assembly: GCF_031844265.1. GTDB lineage: Bacteria > Pseudomonadota > Gammaproteobacteria > Pseudomonadales > Moraxellaceae > Acinetobacter. The sequence continues at coordinate 22,914 of NZ_JAUZUV010000004.1, forward strand.
TAACACTCGACCTGAGCGACATTGTCGCGCAAGAAAGTCCGATAGCAGCGCAAGACGAAGTCCTATGCTTGCAGCACACATGATCAAATCCATGAACACTCGCCTTAAACAACTTGATTACACCAGACCCAGCGCTCTGCTTGAAATATCTAGATTTCATTGATTTTACCCAGATGATCAATCTCAATCGCAGCACCCACTTCACGGTCTTCTAAAAAGAACTGAATCCGCACCGGTTTGACTTCACCATTGCCGAGCCAGATTAATTGAGGTGAATTTGCCTGAGTCAGGTCACGATTTTGTGCCCTGGCATAACGCTGCTGTTCCAGTGCCTGAATTTGAAAGGAAATATGATCAGGCAAACTACGCAATTTAAAATCTGCATAATTTTGCCATTTCTCATTTTGCAGGTTCGGTTCAGTCTGCGCTGCCGAACGATATTCTATAATTCCATAGCGAAATGGCGTGACATCTGTCGCTGATTGAACGTCAAGCGCGAGTATTCTGGATTGGTCATTAGCCTCGCGTAGCACCCGTTGCAAGTCCACCAATAAAATTTCCCGTGCCTGCATCGCTTTGCGCTGATCGACACCACTGGTATTCAGCAGCACTAGTGAAGCCATAATTCCCATAATCACAATCACCACCATCAATTCGATTAAGGTAAAGCCACGAACTGCACTGTGAGGTGATCTGATCATAGGACAACCTTAGGCAAACTGCTCGGCTGAATGTACCTGCTTAGGCAAAGCCAGTGCCTGATCGATATAGGCTACACGCAATGTATCGCGCGAACCCAAATAACGCTGATAGAAACTGGAATTAAGAATTGCAGCTGCACCATGGGTCAACGACCAGATCGAAGCCAGATAATCGCGTACTGACATGCGGCTATTAATAGAAGCCAGATAAGTTTCTGTCATACGGATAATCAGGCGTAAACGCTGTTTGCGCACCTGATAAAGTTCGCTAAAAAGGTGCTGGATTCCAACCCCAGTCGTCGACAGGCGTTCTTCAATCTGATGAAACAGCACAGTACGTTCAGGATGATGCAAATGATGCAGCATAAAGAAGGCCAGATGTTCAGGAAAGGCTTTATCGCTATCCTGAATCATTTCCAGCAACATGCGCTCATTTCGGATAATCAGCAGCATGTATAGTTCATCTTTACTCTGGAAATGTTTATAAAGTGTCCCTTTGGCCAGATCAAGCTCGGCGGCAAGCGCATCGAGCGTCATTCCTGCTTCACCATTTTCTAACAGGAGTTGCTCTGCTACTTGAAAAATCAAGGTTTCTCTTGCTCGAAACTGAGCTTGACGATCCATCTTCACCCTATAAACTCTCTTTGTACTTTATATAACTTTATTTACTTTAAATTCAGAAGATTTTCAAAGTTCTGCTTTGTGATAAAAGCCATTTCTTCTAGCGACTTATCATATACATCGCAAAGCGCTTTGGCTACATAAGGAACGTATTTAGGCTCATTAGATTTGCCACGATACGGCATTGGCGCAAGATAAGGACTATCGGTTTCAATCAGCACACGATCCAGCGGAACCTGTTTGGCGACATCACGCAGATCCTGCGCATTTTTAAATGAAACAATTCCGGAAAATGAAACATAATAGCCGCAATCCAGTACTGCTTTAGCGGTTTCCCAGTCCTCGGTAAAACAGTGCAGGATGCCATGCGTAGATTTTTCCGCGCGAATAATATCGACGGTATCATGCTTGGCGGAACGGGTATGAACGACTACAGGTTTTTTGGTGATTTGTGACGCATGGATATGCCGGGCGAAACAGGCTTTTTGCTCTGCAATAAAATCGGTACTGTGATAATAGTCCAGACCTGTTTCACCGAGTGCCCAGACTTTCTCCGGTTGCGCCAGTTCGACCAGATATTCAGTCGTGGCACGCGCCATGGTTGCAGCATCTTCGCAAGGATGTACGCCAACGGTATATCCGACATCTGCATGACACGCGGCAATTTTGGCCAGCTCGATATGATCATCCAGATCGACCGAGATACTCATGAATTTGGAAACACCGGCTTCACGAGCCTGAGCCAATGCCTGATCCAGATCACCATGATATGGTGTCAAATCAAGCAGGGTTAAATGACAATGAGTATCTACAAACACGATGCGTTCCTACCAAGGGTAAATTAACTACATAGTGTAACTTTTACGTCCTTCAGATTTAAGACCTGCAACCAGACGATCTGCTTCATTTTTAAAATAAACGCCTTTTTCACCGCTTAACTGGATGCCAAAGCCTTGTGGCTTGATGCCATTCTGCTTTTGCGAGACCCAGATGACTTTACCGGTTAAAGGAATTTTCTGGGTCTGGTCAGGCAAAGTCGTCAATACAAAAACCTCTTCGCCCAGTTTGACCGGCTGCTTGGAAGGAATAAAAAGCCCACCACCCACAACATAAGGCATATAGCTGGCAAACAGTGTTTCAATGTCAGGAATATTGGCCTGAATAATACCGCCCATACGTGGTTGCATGTGATTTCCCCTTAATTAAAGATTCATCAGCTTGATAAACAATTCATCAATAACCAGATTGCTTTGGACATTCTGTTCAAGGAATTGTTTAGCGCGCTGAAAATCTTCATAAATTTTAAAAAGTGCTTCTAATGAATATTGTTCGGCAAGTACATTGAATTCAAGGTCAATGTTTTTCACCGTCTGATTTAGCTTGACACAAATTAAATCGGACAACAAGTATTCAAACATTTGAGCAAAGTCACCAAAATTCAGGTTTTTATTCCATTTGGTCGCAATTGCCATCGGCATATTTTTTTGCATGACCAGTTTTTGCCAGTCTTGCAGGAATTCCTGACGTAGTGGCAGCCAGGCACTTTGTGCAATCTCTAGTGCCTGTAACGGCATCTGATTGGACAGGTTCATCAATAACTGTTGTTGGCTAGCACCTGCATCTGGGAGCTGATTCTGGACATAATCGCTAAATTGTTCTGCGGAAATCCGGTCCAAAGCAAAATGCTGCAAACGACTGCGTATAGTCGCGGGCAATTTTAAATAATGATTCGCCAGTAAAATAATGACCGTATTATCACCGGGTTCTTCCAGTGTTTTGAGTAAGGCATTGGCAGAGGCAATATTCAAGGCTTCTGCCGGCTCAATCACAATCACGCGCCAGCCATCTACAGTCTGTTGCACAAAAGGCAGCAGATCGCGAATCTTCTCGATCTTGATTTTGGCATTCTGTTTTTTATTGTCGTCATCGGTACTGATATGTACATAGTTGGGATGGGTGTCTGCCTTTAACCATTGACAGCTACTGCATTCACCACATGGCCCGGCAGGCTGACGATTCAGGCATAACACCCAAGCCAGAAACTGTTGGGTAAACGCTTCTTTACCACAGCCTTTTTTTCCATAAAACAATAAACCATGTCCAAGCTTAGGAAAGCGCCCGGTCAGGGTTTCCCAAACCTGTTGCTGCCATGGATAGATATGTGCATTGACATCAAAAGGCATGTATTTGACTCTTCTTAGGCAAAATGGGAAAGATCCATCTGATTCAGGCGATCCAGATCTTCCTGGGTATCCACCCCTGGCGGCAAATTGGCTTCAGCCACCGCAATGGCAATACGGTGTCCATTTTCCAGTACCCGTAACTGTTCTAGAGATTCCAGTTTCTCCAGCACACCCATTTCCCAGGTCACATATTCTTGCAACAGTTTTACCCGATAGGCATATAGGCCTAAATGACGATAGGCCTGATCATGCAGTTTTGGTTCAGTCAGTTTCGCACCATCACGGTCATAAGGAATGGTAGCACGGCTAAAATACAGTGCCTGCTGCTGTTTTGACATGACAACTTTTACAATGCTGTCACGTTTGAATTCATCCAGCTGATGGATCGGCTCACATAGCGTCGACATGGAAGATTCAGGCTGATCTTCCAAGAGTTGAGCAACCTGTTTTACCAGTTGCGCCGGCAGTAAGGGTTCATCCCCCTGTACATTGACAATAATGTCCTCACTGGCCCAGCCTTTGATTCGAGCCACTTCACTCAAGCGGTCTGTGCCTGAAGGGTGATCCGCCGAGGTAATGACAACATCAATGCCTTCAGCACGGCAAACGGCAGCAATACGCTCATCATCAGTTGCCACACACAGATCATCAAAACCTTGCACTTTTTTGGCTTGGTCCACTACCCGCAGAATCATGGGACGACCATGAATTTCCAGCAAAGGTTTACCCGGTAAACGTGAACTGGCGAAACGTGCAGGAATAACAATGTGTTTCATAATGAATGAGCCTTAAGAAATTTGAATACCGTATTGTTGTAACTGTTGCTGCAAGACTGTATAGCAGGCTGGCGATAGGACTGCATCGACTGGCACCACCCAGATATCCTGTTTAAAATCTGGATATTGTTTAAGTAGCGCCATAATTTTTATTGCGTCTTTTTCAGTGGTAATAATCGGATTGTTATCATCGAACTGTAAATCTTCAATGTCATAGTCATGATGGTCTGGAAACTCATGACACTGAAATTGTTCTATGCCTAAATTTTGCAAGGTCTGATAAAACCGCTGTGGAAAGCCAATGCCGACTACCGCATAAAAAGCCGCTTGAGGATCAAAGATTTTATTGTTGTCCTGATTAAGCAAATAAGGCTGTGATGCAGCCAGATGCATATGCAGTTCAGAGCTTGGGTTAGCCGAATGCTCAATTACGGTTCCCGTTTTCAAACGGGTCACTGGTTCACGTAGATAACCTTCTGGAAGCAGTTTCTGATTACCCAGACCGCGATTATTATCCAGCACAATCCACTCAATCTGGCGATTCAAGGCCCAATGCTGCAGGCCATCATCACAGATAATCAGATCCAGTTCATGTTTGTGCAGCAATAACTCGATACTTTTCTGCCGGTTGGGACCAACTGCCATCGGCACGCCTGTTGCCTGTACAATCAAGGCAGGCTCATCTCCGACAATCTCCGGCAAGGTATTAAAGTCGACATAGGCAGGAAATGGACCTTGGCCGCCATAGCCTCGACTGATCACGCCTACCCGAACATTTTTCTCGGTTAAATAATCCACCAGATGAATCAACAAAGGTGTTTTACCGCTACCACCGACTGTGATGTTACCAATTACCATAACGGGAATTGGTGCACTATAACTTTTTTTAATGCCTTTTTGATAAAGCCAGTGATTGCTGACAAAACCCAGGCGATACAACCATGACAAAGGACGCAGCACCACCAGCCACTTTGCCTGTGCATTCCAAGCATCCTGAATGATTTGTGCCAGTGCCATAAGTTACTGTTCCTCAAAGTTACGCTGATGCAACTGATAATAAGCACCATGTAGCGCAATCAGTTCGGCATGACTGCCCTGCTCAACAATACGGCCCTGATCCATGACAACAATACGATCCGCGTTTTCAATCGTCGATAGACGATGTGCAATTACGATGGTGGTACGGTCCTGCATGGCTTTATCAAAGGCACGCTGAATAAAGTATTCCGACTCGTTATCCAGCGCACTGGTCGCTTCATCCAGAATCAGAATAGAGGCATTTTTCAAAATTGCTCGCGCGATGGCGATGCGCTGACGCTGGCCACCAGACAGGTTTAAACCCTGAGCACCCAGCTGAGTATTATAACCTTGCGGTAGTGCCATAATAAAATCATGCGCATAGGCTGCCTTTGCTGCCGCGATAATATCTTCATCGGAAGCACCTTCGAGCTGACCATAAGCAATATTTTCCCGCACGGTACGATTAAACAGTACTACTTGCTGGTTCACCATAGCAATCTGGGTTCGCAAGGCGGTAATTTCAAAATCTTCAATCGGTTTCTGATCCAGCAAGATCTGCCCAGAAGTTGCATCCTGATAACGCACCAGCAGATTCACCAGAGAACTTTTTCCTGCACCAGAACGTCCTACCAGCGCTACTGTTTCACCGGCCTTGACCTGCAAATTAAAGTCATGAATAGCACGATGGCCATCATCATAAATCAAGTTGACATCTTTAAACTCGATATCGCCTTTCAGGCTATCCGTTAAAGTCCCGGTATTTTTTTCTTCAGGCATATCCAGCAATTCAAATACCGAATGAGCCGCAGCCATACCACGTTGAATTTTTTCATTGATATCCGTCAAGGCTTTGATCGGTCTTGCCAGCATACCCGCCGCAGTAATATAAGCGACAAATTCACCCGCAGAGGTATCACCCAGAATTTGCGGACGCAAGGCAATAAACATCACAATACTCAGTGAAATCGACATGATCAGCTGAACCACAGGACTATTCAACTGTTGTACAGCGACCATTTTCAAGCCACGACGCAAGTTTTCCAGCGAGTTCTGTTTAAAGCGTTCCTGCTCATAACTTTGCCCTCCAAAACCCTTGACGATCAGGTTGGCATTCACCGTTTCCTGCACCACATGGTTTACATCACCCATGGTGTCTTGCACTTGCTGCGATAATTTACGCATCCGTCTTGCAGCTTTACTGATAATAAAGCCAATGACGGGTGCAAAAATCAGGATACACATGGTCAGACGCCAGTTGGTATACAACAGGTAGCCTAATAATGCCAGAGTGATCAAACCTTGTTGCAACAAGGTTCTTAAAGCTTCAGTTGAAGCAGCGGTTAGCTGTTCAACGTTATACATGATTTTGGCAGTAATATGCCCGCTGGTATTATCCAGATAATACTGGGACGGTAAACGCAGCAATTTTGCAAAAACTTCCTGACGGATGTTGAATACCAGATTCCGGGAAATTACCGCAGTAAAATATCCACCCATGAACAAACCCAGGCCCCGGAAGAACATGAGTATGACCACTAAAAACGGGAAAAGTGATGTGAAACTCTGGTCTTTATTTTGAATCGCCTCAATAATATATTCTAGTAATTTAGCGACAGAGACTTCCGTAGCGGCATTAATAGAAAAACCCAGCAGGACAAGCAATGCAATGCCCCAAAACGGTTTTAAATAACTTAAAAGGCGAAGATAGACCTTAAAATCGTGCTTCACTAATAACCTCGGGTGGGTACTTTGGTACTGATATTAATATTTACAAAGCCGAGCTGCCCGGCCACATCCATGACACGAATCACGTCCTGATGGCTGGCTTTTGCGTCAGCTGCAATGACAAACATTAAATCACGGCGTTCATTAGAAATCTGTTTAATTGCAGTATTTAAATCCGCGACTTCCTTACTGGCCAAGGATTGACCATTGACTGCGTAATGACCATTGGCATCCACAATCACTTCAACTTTCTGATCATAGCTTTTAGGCGGTACACCTTGCGCATCCGGCAAGGTCAGATTCATTCGGCTCATTTGGCTAAATGTCGTCGACAAAAGTAAAAAGACCAGAATAAACAGCAGACAATCAATCATCGGTGTCAGATTAATATGTACATCTTCCACCTGGTTGCGTTTGAATTTCATCATCCGCCTCCTAGCTGGCTTTTTGCATGTCTTGATCTATGTCTGCATGATTACGATAAAAAAGATCCGCATGAAACAAAGTCGCTTGCTGCTCAAGTTCAGCCACATATTCCTGAACAAGACGCTGAAAATAACGGTGCGCAAACAGTGCAGGAATTGCAATCAACATACCGGCTGCCGTGGTAATTAAAGCCTTGGAAATACCCGGCATCATCAATACCGGATCACTCCCGGTACCTACATCGATCATCAGGAAAGATTCAATAATCCCAAGTACAGTTCCCAATAAACCGAGTAAAGGCGCAACTGCACTCAAAGTTCCCAGAAAATTAATGTTTTTTTCCAGATAACCAATTTCCTGTGATGCCACCACTTCCATCTGTGCGCGAGCATACTGCTCACCTTGCTGCTTGCTGGCATAGCCTGCAGTAAATACCCGGCCCAAAGTGCTTTGCTTTAAGGCCGCACTTTGATTCATTTTTTGCATGACTTGTGCTGTATTTTGCGAAGGCCCCATCAACAGTGTCAACGGAAGTACTGCATTCTTTTTCAGGCGAATCAGACGCTCGATCGAAATCGCCAGCATAAAGATAGAACACAAGACCAGGGGCAGCATAAGCCAGCCACCTGCTTTAACCAATTCCCACATCTAATTTATTCCCCAATAAAAAAAATATATAAATTATTCATCTTCTAAAATAGAAAGAATGCCATCCAGCTCTTCTAAAGAGTGATAGCTAATAACCAGTTTCCCTTTACCTTGCTTGTTATAGTCAATTTTAACATCTGCACTGAAACGCTCTGAAAGGCGCTGAGTCAATTGCTGAATATCCGGTGCTACAGCTTCTTTTACTTTTTCTTGTTTAGGTGTATTGAAATCACGGACTAACTGCTCGGTTTGACGAACAGACAGACTTTTTTCAATTACGATATCTGCAACTTTGAGCTGATCTTTAGCTTTTAAGGTTAAGATCGCACGTGCATGCCCCATATCCAGCAAACCTTGTTGCATAAAGTCTTTCACTTCTTCAGCCAAGCTGAGCAAACGAAGCAGGTTACTCACTGTCGTACGCGCTTTACCCACGGTATCTGCAATTTCCTGATGGCTTAAGCCAAATTCTTCATGGAAACGTTGCAGAGCCATCGCCTGATCAATCGGATTCAGATCCTGACGCTGGATGTTTTCAATCAAGGCCAGTGCAATCGCAACCTGATCATTCAGATCACGTACAATCGCAGGAACCTCGGTCAAACCCGCCAGCTGTGCAGCACGCCATCGACGTTCACCCGCAATAATCTCGTATGGATAGCGTTCATCGTCAACCGGACGGATCACGATGGGCTGCATGATGCCATGCTTTTCAATCGATGCCGCCAGTTCCTGCAAATCCTGCTCGTTAATATAACGGCGTGGCTGATATTCACCACGCTTGAGCAAATTCACATCAATCTGTTTCAACTGACCATGATCAAGACCTTGGGCTTCGAGTTGTAATTTTTCTTTTTGAATTGAGCCTAGCAAGGCATCCAAGCCACGACCTTTGGCGAGTCCACGTTTCTTGACGGTCATGCTTTACTTCCTTTTTTCACTTTGCTTTTCTTTAATACTTCAGCTGCCAGATTTAAGTAAGCAACTGCACCCTTTGAGCTTTTTTCAAAATAAATCACCGGCAAACCGTGTGCTGGTGCTTCAGCCAGACGGATATTCCGTGGAATCACGGTTTCATACAGTTTTTTACCAAAATATTGTTCTAATTCTTCAGAGACATCACGAGTCAAGGCATTGCGTGCATCGTACATGGTGCGTAATACACCAACAATTTGCAGGTCCGGATTCAAGGCTTGCTGAATCCGATCGATGGTTTGGGTTAAATCCGCCAGACCTTCCAGTGCATAATATTCACACTGCATTGGAATCAGCACACCATCCACGGCTGCCAAAGCATTGACAGTAATCAGGCTAAGACTCGGTGCACAATCGACAATAATATAGTCGAATGAAGCTTCAATTTCCTGCAATGCATCCCGCAAAATGAACTCGCGCCCTTCCTGCTCTGCAATCGCCAACTCAACCCCAGCCAGATCACGGTTTGCCCCAAGAACCTTGTAGCCGACTTCCGCCTTAGAGATCGCCGTTTCAATCGGTACTTCACCCAGCAGTACATCGGTAACCGAATACAGCAGGTCATTCTTCTGAATGCCAGACCCCATGGTCGCATTGCCTTGCGAATCCATATCGACCAGCAAAACACGTTTTTTTAACACAGCTAAAGATGCCGCCAAATTTACTGCGGTTGTGGTTTTACCGACACCACCTTTTTGGTTTGCAATCGCAATAATTTGTGCCATGTTGCCCCCAATCCCTTTAAAAATCTTAAATACGTTTTAATAGAAGTAAATGACGCTGTTCGTCTAAGCGCGGAACTTTAAGTTCAATAATCTCACAACTAAATTCATTTTTTAAAGTAGCAACTTCATCTTCAGGAATTAAGCCTTTCATTGAGGCAATAATCGTTTGCTCATGCATATATGGCTTAGAAGCATCAACAAAGTCTGTTAATGATGCAAAGGCACGACTAGTAATCACATCAAATTGACCCAGCTCATTGATGCTGTCTTCATTTTCTACACGCGTTTGCACGGCAATGACATTTTTAAGTTTCAAGTCAGCAATAAACTGCTTGAGGAAACGAATTTTTTTACCGTTTGAGTCCAGCAATACACATTCACGCTCAGGCTGACATAAAGCAATGATCATGCCCGGCATACCACCACCTGTGCCGATATCCAGCAATCTGCCCGCAGGCAAGTCCTTTAAAATACTTAAACTGTCGAGTAGATGCTTGACCAGCATTTCTTTAGGATCACGGATTGCAGTCAAATTGTATGCTTTGTTCCACAGCACCAAAGCATCCTGATACTTGAGTAATAAATTTAAAGCTTCATCAGATAGCTCTAAACCCAAAGCCTGGCTACCCTGCTTTAGTTCTTGAAAAAACATGTGCATAAACAATCTACGCTCGAAAAAGTTAGGTGGAAGTATACCGTTTTCTCTATATTGGCACAGTAGGCAGTGCTTAGCGAATATTCACTTAAGCAAACTTCCCTTCATGGATCGCTGTATCCAGTGCCGTTAAACGCTCCGGGGTCCCCACATCTACCCAAATGCCTGCCAGTTTAGAAGCGCGAACCTGCTGATTCTGCATTGCCGCTTTTAGCAATGGGGCTAAAGGACGCTTGCCAGTGTCTAAGCCTTGGAACATCTTCGGATCAAGTACAGATATACCGCTAAACGTCAGGTTTTCACCTTCGATTTGCTGATCAAAAGTATAAGCTCTCCCTTCTGCAAGCGTGAAATCACCCTCTGGATGTTGTTCAGGGTTCTGCACAAGTACGAGATGCGCCAAATTATCCTTTAGATCAATATCCAGTAAAGGTGCAAAATCCATCGTGGTCCAGACATCACCATTTAACAGAATAAAAGGTTCATCACCGAGTAGCGGCAAAGCATTGATAATCCCCCCAGCGGTTTCCAGACCTTCACCCTCATGTGACCATAAAATCTTGATACCGAACTGCGAACCATCACCCAAAGCTTGAGCCAGTTTTTCGCCGAGCCATGCGGTATTGATGACAATTTCAGTGACACCGATCGCCGCCAGTTTTTCTATATGCCAGACAATTAAGGGCTTGCCCCCAACTTCCAGCAAAGGCTTTGGCGTATGCAGCGTTAGCGGCCGCATACGATTACCGAGTCCTGCGGCCAAAATCATCGCTTTCATTCAGGCAGCCACCTCATATGAGCCATATTTAGCTTCAAATGCAGGCATCACTCTGTCACGCATAAACTGCATGAATGGCTCTAGTTCTGCATAAGCCTTAGATTCTTCAAGCAGATACCACATCACACGTGGTAAGTCCTTGAGATAACCTGACTTGCCATCACGTTCAAACAGACGCACAAAAATACCTAAAATCTTGATATGACGCTGAATCGCCATCATGTCGGCGTCTTTTTTAAACTGTTCAAAGTCACGCTCTTCTTTAGCAGATGCTGGCAACAAGTCATAAAAGTTTTTGAACCAGCGATACACACGATCGGCATTCCACTGTACATAGGCATCACGGGTAATCGAGATCAAGTCATAAGTATCCGCACCAATCACAGCATCCTGAAAATCAATCACACCGAGTTCGGTTTCATTGTCGATTTTCATCAAGTTACGACTATGGAAATCCCGATGCACGATCACCTGTGGCTGTGCCAATGCGGCATTCGCCAAAATCGCAAAAGTGCGTTTGATCAAGGCGCTTTCTGATTCAGTCAGTTGAACCTTTAACGCTGGTAACATCCAGTCAGTCAGCAATTCCATTTCCGAGATCAGTTTTTCATAAGAATATGCCGGGAAATGCCCTTCTCCAGCAATCGATTGTAGTTGAATGAGCTGCTTAAAGCTTTGCTCATAATAGGCATCTACAGTCTCGTCATTCAGCAGATTCGACAGCAGCACATCACCAAAGTCTTCGAGCAGTAAAAAGCCATTTTCCAGGTCTTTTGCCACGATATGCGGAACGCGCACGCCATGTGCATCAAAAAACTCATCTATCGTCACAAAAGGCACACAATCTTCTTTTTCTGGTGGTGCATCCATCAGCATAAATGTTTTATTATTCAGTTTGATTCGTGCATAACGACGGAAGCTGGCATCACCTGCTAAAAAATGAGTTTCAAATTGATCTGAACCGAGTACAGAGGCAATCCAAGATTGTATCAATTGTTCGCGTTGTGTATTCATTTGCAATTAATTCTAATACAGGCTGAGTTTTTAAAGTGCTAAGTGTAGCTACTTATCAACTTTTTCTCTATGATGCGACAATAATTAATTGCGATAAAAGCATGATTGGTTAATGAGACAAATGAAGCATCACTTTAAAATAAATCCTCTAGCGACTGCGATCTTAACCCTTTTATGTGGCAGCTCAGCCTCCGGCTATGCTGCATCAAATGTCTCGTCCGATGTAAATGCAGAACAACTCAAACAGCGCATAAATGAGACCTATCCAGGTGAAGCATTCTTTTCGCAATACTATGTCGACAAATCCTCAGCTGAAGCACAGCAGCGGCAGGAAAAATACTTAAGTTCGGCTTATTGTGAAGGCACCTGGGTGACCCCGATTGCCCCAGATGCAGCAACCGTTGCGCCAGATCAGGCTACATCCACCATTACTGCAGATTATGGACACTACAATCCAGCAGGTGACTCTTATTTAGAAGGCAATGTCATCATTGACCAGCAAGGTCGCCAGATTCGTGCTGAACGCGTAACGATTGATCAAACCCAGACCTATGCCAAAGCAGAAGGTCGGGTACAACTTGCTCAGGGTGGCCTGCTCTCACAAAGTGATGATATTAATTATAATTTAAAGACCCAAGAAGGCGACCTAAATAACAGCTTCTATATTGCCGAGCAGCAACATGCGCATGGTCGGGCAGAAAAGATCGCCAGAACCTCGACCGAGACGGTAGAACTGGAAAATGCGACCTATACCACCTGTCCACCTGAGCAAAAACCGACTTGGAAAATCCAGGCAGAAAAGATCAAGCTGAATCAGGAAACCGGACGGGGTGAAACCCGGAATACCAAGTTGTATGTTAAAGATGTTCCGGTTTTAGCGGTTCCCTATTTCAACTTCCCGATTGATGACCGCCGCACTACCGGTATTCTGACGCCGACATTTGGCTTTACCAATGATGGTGGTCTGGAACTGGGTGTTCCGGTTTACCTGAATTTAGCACCACAATATGATGCGACAATTACGCCGCGTTATATTGGCGATCGTGGGGTAATGCTGGATGGCGAGTTCCGTTATCTGACTGAGAATTATGGTGAAGGCCGTATTTGGGGAGGTTATTTACCTTCCGATGAAAGCTATAGCGACGAAGACCGTAAAAGCCTGCATTTCTTACATAACTGGCAGATCAATAATCAGCTTTCCACCAACCTTGAATATAACTACGCTTCAGACAAAGATTACTTTGCCGATCTGGACAATAACCCGAACTCTAAAACTGACCTGAACTTACGCCGTGCCTGGGAAGTCAATTATAAAAATGGTATTCCTGGCTTAAAGGCACAATTCAAAGTCGAAGACTTCCAAACCCTAGATCCAACTGTACTGGATGAAGACCGTCCTTATGCACGTTTGCCACAGCTTTTAGTCAATTACAAAACTGGCAATCCATTGGGATTACAACTTGAGTTTAATAACGACACAGCATATTTCCAGAAGGATCTGAGAAATTTCGCTGATACTGACCCAACGGGTGAGAAGGTATATCAACCGAGTGGTACACGGATCTATAATGACTTTTCCGTGCGTTATAATCATTTTACCCCGTGGTCATTCTTCATTCCTCAGGCAACTGTACGCAACATCAATACTTTCTATGATGAAAAAACCCAAAGCCGTAGCGCGTCTAGTGAAAATAATTCAATTGTGGTGCCACAATTCACGCTGGACACCGGCTTAATTTTTGAAAAAGAAGGTACGTATCTACAGACCTTAACGCCTCGTCTGTTCTATGCGTATTCACCTTATGAGAACCAGCAGAATCAGCCAAACTTTGATTCAGTCGTCGCTTCGATTAATTATGATCAACTTTTCAGTGCGCGTCGCTTTTATGGTAATGACCGCCTGGAAGACAATAACTTTGCCTCCTTAGGTCTGAGCTATAGCCTATTTAATGAAGAAGGTCTGGAGCGCCTGCGTGCCAGCGTTGGACAGAGCTTTTTCTTTGAAGATCGCCGTGTAACGTTGGAAAATGATGCAGATGAATTCGACCGTGAAAGTCATACTGGCCCTGTAATTCAACTGACCAGCCAGCTGTCAAATAATGTTCACGTTAATCTGAACTCAAGCTGGATGTCGAATGGATCGAATGCCCAACGAGATTTGCAGGTTTATTATACCGGTGAGCAAGGCAATCTTTATAACCTAGGCTATTTCTATCGCAAAGATATTCCGAACCGTCAAAAGAGCTATGATCATGTGGTGGGTTCATTTATCCAGCCGATTGCCAACAACTGGCGTCTGGTTGGACATGCCCAGTTTGACCTCGACAATAGTGTCGCACGGGAATATTTACTTGGCGTGAACTATGAGTCATGCTGTTGGGGAGTTTCTGTTTACGGTCGCTCATATTACAATGACTTAGACGACGTTAATGATTCAAGCGTCAAAGCCAAACGCGCTATTATGGCCGAAGTCAGCCTGAAAGGCTTAGGTGGGTTAAGCAGCAAACTCACCTCATTACTAGAAAATCGTATTCTAGGTTTTAACAATATCAATCAAACTTGGACAGAACGTTAATGAAGACAAAACAGTTAAAACAAATTTTTAAAGCAACCGCACTTGCGCTATGCCTTTCTTCAGCGATGACGACTTTTGCTGTTGCCCAACCTAAAGATGAAGTTGTAGCTGTAGTCGACAATAGTATCATTCTACGTAGTGACCTGGCTCAAGGTGTAGCCGAAATCTCACATCAGCTGCAAAAACAGAAAAAGGCAGTTCCATCACAACAATATCTTGAGCAACAAGCTTTAGAGCAACTGATTATTCGTCAGGCACAGCTTGAACAAGTTAAACGTTATAATATTCGTCCAGATGAAAAAGCTTTAAATGAAGCCGTCCTGAAAGTTGCCCGTGATTCTGGTTCACCGAGTCTGGAAGCATTCCAGCAGAAACTGGATGCCATGGCGCCCAATACCTATGCTTCTTTACGTAACCGTATCGCTGAAGATTTAGCACTGAATCGTTTACGTCAACAAATCGTGACTTCACGTATTCAAATTACAGATCAAGATGTTAAAAACTTCCTAAATACCCCGCAAGGTCAAGCTTTGCTTGGCAGTCAGGTCCATGTACTGCATTTACGGGTAAGCGGTGAAAATGCTGAACAAATTGCAACAAAGGTAAAGCAAGAATTAAATAGCAGCAATGACATTCAGGCGATCAGCAAAAAGTACAGCACTGGCGGCGTTAAAGTCGAAGCTGCTGATATGGGTGTGAGAAACCTGTCAGAAATTCCAGCAGAACTGGCTGCACGCGTGACCACCCTGCAACCAGGTCAAACTTCTGAACTGATTCCTGTCGCTGATGGTGTACATGTTCTGAAGCTCTTGGAACGTAAAGGTGGCGAACAGAAAGCCCTTGTTCCTCAATATTTAACACGACACATTCTGATTCAACCGTCTGAAGTGGTCAGTCCTGAAAATGCCAAACAAATGATTGATAGTCTGTATAACCGCCTCAAACAAGGTGAAGATTTTACTGTTTTAGCTTCAACGTTCTCCAATGATACTGGCTCGGCTCGTGATGGCGGAAGTCTTGGCTGGGTTAGCCCAGGGGTAATGGTACCTGAATTTGAACAGCAGATGAAAAGCACCCCAGTAGGTCAGTTCAGTAAACCATTTCAATCCCAGTTTGGCTGGCATATTCTGCAAGTGAGTGAAACACGCCAACAAGATATGACACAGGAATATCAGGAACGTATGGCTCGCCAATTGCTTGGTGAACGTCAATTTGATGCCGAATTAGATAGCTGGTTACGTGAAACGCGCAATAATGCTTATGTAGAAATCAAAGATCCTCAACTGGATCCTAAACGTAACCGTTAAGCCTTACCATAATCCTAAAAAGCCAACGACATCTCGTTGGCTTTTTATTTAAAAAACTTAAAACGTACAGATATAAAAAAACCTCTCATATAGAGAGGTTTTTTAATTTTCAAACTCGATTAACGATTGTTTTCATCGTCTGAAGAGTCTTCAAATTTAGTGTCGTTGTCAAAACCAGTGCCTTGACCACCAAAGCCAGCACCTTGACCACCGAAGCCACCTTGACCACCGAAGCCAGCACCTTGACCACCGAAGCCGGCACCTTGACCACCAAAGCCACCGCCTTGACCGCCGAAGCCACCTTGGCCACCGAAGCCGCCGCCTTGACCGCCAAAACCACCTTGACCACCGAAGCCGCCAGCACCTTGACCGCCACCAAAGCCACCTGCAGCACCTTGACCACCGAAGCCCGCACCTTGTGGACCAGCAGGCGCGCCAGCAGGACGTGGATTACGTGCAGGTACTACAGTTGAAATTGCATGCTTATAAACCATTTGGCTTACTGTATTTTTTAATAAAACCACGTATTGGTCAAAAGATTCGATATGACCTTGTAATTTAATACCGTTTACCAGGAAGATAGATACTGGGATACGTTCCTTACGGAGAGAATTCAAGAATGGATCTTGTAAAGTTTGACCTTTAGACATGTTATAACTCCAAAAAAATTAAAAATCAGCGCAAAAACTATCTCTATTTTTCAATTAAAAATTATAAAAAAGATAGTCCCTAAATTTTGCTTTATCCGTGACAGTTTCGCAAGTCTTCTTGAGCCTGCTGTAGCGTAAAATATGTTGTAAATTTATGCTTTTCTTGCAAAGACCTTAACCACGTATATTGACGTTTTGCAAGTTGTCGTGTCGCAAATAAAGCTTTATCCTCCATTTCCCGTTGCTTTTCCTTGGTTTTATCAGCATTTTTTAAGAATTCCATAGCCTGACGATAACCCACTGAACGCATGGAAGGTAAATTTTCATTAAAATCGTATTTTTCAATTAAATTCACAACTTCATTTAAAAAACCGCTTTTCCACATAATTTCCAGACGTTGTTCAATACGCCCATGCAATTCTAACCGATCTGGCATCAGTGCATAATTATGGAAACTGTAACGATATGGTAAGTTTTTAGGTTGTTCTGCCTGTAGTTTTGTAATCGGCTCACCAGTCAATTTAAAAACTTCCAAGGCTCGAATAATGCGCTGCTTGTCGCTAACCTTGAATTTTTCACCGGCAATCGGATCGACTGCACATAATTCTGCATAAACCGCTTCCCAGCCCTCCTGCTCACCCTTGGCTTCAATCTCTGCCCGGATAGCATAGTCTGCACTTGGTAGGTTATCTGACAAACCTTCAAGCAAGGCCTTAAAATACAGCATGGTTCCGCCAACCAGAATCGGGGTTTTACCACGCACATGAATATCATCAATCAGGCAGCAAGCATCTTCGACAAAGTTGGCTGCAGAATACACTTCAAGTGGACTAATAATATCAATCAGATGATGCGGATAGCGCGCCAGTTCCTCTTTGGAGGGCTTGGCTGTACCAATGTCCATTTCCCGATAAACCAGTGCAGAATCGACCGAAATCAGCTCAAATCCCCCTTGCTCATACAGTTCACATGCCAAAGCGGTTTTACCACTTGCAGTTGGCCCCATTAAATTGATGACCGGCAATTGATTGGACATGTAAAACTACTCTCCTCGAGCAAAAAGTTTATCTAGTTGAGCCAATGGAAAGGCGCGCCAGGTCGGACGACCATGATTACATTGACTGGCAAATTCGGTTTGTTCCATCTGCCGTAATAAAGCATTCATTTCAGACAAACTTAGGATACGATGCGCTCGCACTGCACCATGACAGGCCATTCCCGCCAAAATTTGGTCACGCTTCTGCAATAGGCTTTGTGCTTGATCCCCCGGATCTAAATCATTCAATAATTCAGGAATCAGGGCATCGAAATCGGCCTTGTGTAGAATAGCCGGTACACCACGTACGATAACTTGCTCATCACCATACTGATCGATTTCCAGCCCCAAACGTGCCAACTGCTCTTTCAGCTCTTCGACACGCATGGCCTGCATCCGGCTAATATTCACGACTTTTGGAATGAGCAATTGCTGTGATGTCCAGAATTCAGGTTTATCCCAAGCCGATTTCATTTGCTGCAAGACAATACGCTCATGCGCCGCATGCATATCCACAATAATCAGACCTTCGGTATTTTGCGCCAGAATATAAATGCCATGTAACTGGGCAATAGCAATGCCCAATGGATGCTCATCCACTTTAGTGTTTACATGTGTCTGAAAAGACTGCTCAGGGCTGAATATTTCGGTTTCCGAACTTTCTCTGAGCGGTGCTAAATAACTTTGCAAGGCATTATTCAGCTGCTGTGAACCAGAATAAGATTTACGGTAATCTTGGGAATAATGCACTGTTTGTGGACCTGAAGATGCAAAATCGGTCAGCACATCTGAAGTTTCATTTTCACTTAAGGCAGATGTCGTTCTCACCACCTGTGGCTGAGAATGCGCAGTCTGATGCAGGCTGAACTGTTCCTGATAACGCGGTTGCGGGGCCGTCAAGCCAGGCTGCTCATCCTGTTTCATTGCCTCGGCTAAATCTGCAGTTGCGGTCTGGAATTGTGCCAACGTTTCTTTGGCATAATGCCGTACGAACTCATGTACTTCTCGTTGATTCAGGAAGCGAATTTCATGCTTGGTCGGATGGACGTTTACATCCACATTTTCTGGATCAACTTCCAAAAACAGTAAATAAGCCGCATGCTGATGTCCATGCAAGATGCCGTCATAGGCCATCCGCAAGGCATGAGAAATGGTTTTGTCTTTGACAATCCGGCCATTCACATAGACATATTGCAGATCTGCCTGTGAACGCGCATCCGAAGGATGACCAAGCCAGCCAGACAAATGCATGTTGATACTGTCTGCATCCATCCAGTAGGCATTTTCAGTAAACTGGCGGCCAAGCAATTGCTGTACCCGCTGAAAACGCAAAGCGCCGCTATCCGCCACTGGTAAATTCAGTTTGATGCTTTCATTATGTTCTAGCACAAAACGGATATCAAAATGCGTCAGTGCCATACGGCGCACAATTTCTTCGATATGACCAAATTCAGTGCCCGGTTTTTTCAGGAATTTACGTCGTGCAGGCACATTAAAAAACAAATCCTGAACCCGAATATGCGTCCCTTTTGAAGCCGCGACCGCTTGAATTTCCTGATGATCAAAAGCCGTGCCATTGACTTCGACCTGATAACCGATGCCCTCGTCACTTTGACTGCTGATCATGGTCAGGCGTGAAACCGCTGCTATCGACGCCAGTGCTTCGCCACGAAAGCCCAGACTGCTAATCGCATACAGCTCATCAGCACTCTGGATTTTGCTGGTGGCATGACGCATCACGGCCAGCGGTAAATCCTCATGATGAATTCCGCGTCCATTGTCGATGATTTCAATTAAAGTACTGCCGCCCTGTTCGACCCGAATGATCAGCTCTGTCGCCCCCGCATCAATCGAGTTTTCCAGTAACTCCTTGACCACAGAAGCCGGACGTTCAATCACCTCACCTGCGGCAATCTGGTTGGCAAGTGCAGGATCAAGGGCACGAATACGGCGCAGACTTAAATCATTCGACATGTGAAAATTGACGCTCCAGAGCCTCTCGTAAAGCAAGATTCGATGAAATCAGGCTTGCAGTACGGGTAAGTTCATCTTCAGATTTTAAAATTTCAATAATCAGGTCAGCTTGCGGAATTTCATCACCACCTTTAGATGGCCATTCAAATAAAAATAGCGCACTCGGTGTTTCCAGGTAATCCCGGATGCCCATCAGTTCCAGTTCATACGGATCATTCAGACGATACAAGTCAAAATGAAAAATATCCTGACCATTAATTTGATAGGGTTCGACCAGTGTATAAGTTGGACTTTTCACTGAACCTTTATGACCCAACTGTTGCAAATAATAACGCGTTAAGGTCGTTTTTCCTGCCCCTAGGTCACCAATCAGATACACGACCCCCGCAGGGAAATTCTCCGCCAGAACCTTGGCCAGTTTTTGGGTATCGTCTTCATGATTTAAAGTGACATTAAATGAATAAGGCATATTACTCACGACATGATGCAAAAGAATAAATATGATAGCATCGCCACGCTTTAAAAGCCTATTCACCCGTGTGAGAAACTGTATTTTTTCACAGCATCTGCTCCTTAAGAGGTTAATCTGCCTGCCATGCAACCAACTGTTGAATTTAACCCGCCCATGCTGAATGGGGTCAGTGCCAGTAAAGTGTTTTTGCCAGCCAGTCCGGATGCACCCCTGACAGTTTTTGCTTATTTATGCACGCAATTTGCGCATATCGCAGCAGATGAATGGCAATCTCGTTTCGCCGAGGGTTTAGTCTATGATGCCCAAGGCAACAGATTAAGCACAGAAAGTCCATTTCAGGCCAATAGCCATTGTTTCTATTATCGCTTTTTGGCACATGAAGTGCATGTGCCTTTTCAACATCAGATTTTATTTGAAAATGAGTATTTCATGGTGGTCGATAAACCGCATTTTTTGACCATGAGCCCGACCGGACAATATGTGCAGGAAACGCTATTGGTTCGTCTTAAAAAGCAAACCGGCAATGAGCATTTAACGCCTATTCACCGGCTGGATCGTGAAACGGCAGGTGTGGTCCTGATTTCCAAATGTGTGGAATCACGTGGCCTGTATCAACAATTATTTGCTACACGGCAGGTGCAAAAAACCTATCATGCGATTGCGGCCTATCAACCTGATTTAAAATTTCCATTGATCACGCGATTAAGAATGGAAAAGGGACAGCCCTTTTATACCATGCACGTGCTAGACGGAACGCCGAATAGCGAGACGGCGATCGACCTGCTGGAACATAATACAGAATGGGCCAAATATGAGCTAAAACCACATACTGGCAAGCAGCATCAATTACGGGTGCACTTGAATCATCTGGGTATTCCGATTCAGCACGATCCCTTTTACCCCCAAGTAGTGCACAAGGCGGAAGATGATTTTTCTGCACCTTTAAGTTTATTGGCCAAACATATTCAATTTGTTGATCCGATCACGCAGAAAAGCATGAATTTCAGCTCGCAACTTGAATTGACACTGTAAATCACTTGTCATTACAGATTATTTTCTAAAATCGGTCGCTTTAAGATTGAATTTCAAACGTAATTGATTAGAATAAAGGCGAAAAGTTAAGTAATTTAAAGCTTTAAAAATATTATGAGAAAAACTGAAGTTTATCAAATTCGCTTGGACTCGCAAGAGAAGAAACAAGCCTTTGCGGTATTTAAGCAATTGGGGATTACGCCAGCTCAGGCCGTGCGTCTTTTTTTCAAGCAGGTGGTGATTACCAAATCGATCCCCTTCTCGATTGAAAACCAGAATATCAATCTGGAACAGCTGATCCGACTGCGCAAGCTGAAACAAAATGAAGCGAAAACCGAGCAAAATGCGCTTTCCAGTTCTGCCCTGAATCTACTCGATGATCAGGAGATCCAGCTGGATGATGATCATCTTGATTTATTTGAAGAACTGAATGCCATTTTGGGTGAAAGCGACAAAATTTAACATTGTTGCATTTCCGAACAATTTCTAAAGCCTGCCACTCATAAACTTCGCTATGCTTGATGCTGATAATCAATAAAAAATTAGCATGGAGTATGCAATGCTTGTACGACGCGCCCAGTCAGCAGACCTGAATCAGCTGGCGGTATTATTTGATGAATATCGACAGTTTTATGGTACGTCTTCCAATCCTGAACTCTCTTACCAATTTTTAAAACAGCGTTTTGAAGATGGGCAGACCGTCATTTTCATTAATACCAAAGATGATACTTTTACCGGCTTTATTATCCTGTATCTGGGTTTTTCCTCAGTGGCCTGCTCGACCTATTATATTCTGGATGATGTTTATATCACGCCGGTTTTTCGGCGTCAGGGCGCAGCCAAACAACTGATTGATACCGCGATTTTATTTGCCAAACATGAACAGGCCTTAAGAATCACCCTGGAAACCCAAAAAAACAATTATCAATCGCATAAATTGTACGAATCCATGGGATTTATCAAGGATGATGAATTTCAGACTTATCACTGTTTCCTGAAATAAGTCCTAATCTTTTCATCACATTTCAAGCGAATAAAAAATTTATTATTCCGAGCGGAATTTGGCCTGCGCCACCTGTTCAGCATTTAAATACAGCCATTCCCCTTCAACCAGTTCAGGCAAGGCCAAAGCACCAATCTGTGCACGGTGCAATTGTTCAACTTTATTGCCTACGGCAGCCAGCATGCGCTTCACCTGATGATAGACGCCCTGATGAATGGTCATTTGCAGACGATTTTCGGCCAATCGTGTCACTTCAGTAGCTGCAAAAATGCCTTTTTCATTTCTTAACTCGACCCCTTGCTCTAATTGCTGAATCTGTTCATCCGTGACTGGATCCGCAGTTTGCATCTGATAAACTTTGGCGACATGCTTTTTCGGATGGGTGAGCGCTTGCAGAAACTGTCCATCATCGGTCAGCAATAATAGTCCGGTGGTATCCTGATCCAGACGCCCCACACACTGAATCCCCCGATTCAGCAGAATGTCATCAAACAGGTCAAACACACTAAAATGATGCGTCGCCTGATGCGAACACTCATAACCTTGTGGCTTGTTTAAGGCGATATAGACTTTTTCCCGATAGCTATGACTTTTCCCATAAACCTCGAAATTTAAGTTATTCAAATCCAGTTTATGTTTGGGGTTGTCAATCACTTCATCTTGAATTGAAACAGCACCATTTTTAATCAGTTGCTGACAATGCTTGCGGGAGCCGAAACCTTGTGACTGCAACATTTTTTCCAATAGCATCTGTTTAACCTGTATCGAGTGAAGACCTGTGCATTCTATCCTGAAACAGTCATGAATTTGGTTTCTTCCGCTGTTTTCTAGGTATCATGCGTTGAAAAGCTCTACAATAGCTTTATTTTTCATTCTTTCTCTCCCGCTTATGTCGCAACTTGATCTGAATCTGATTGTTCTTTTGGTTTTACTGGCTTGCGGTATTTTCAGTCACAATAGCGCCGTCACCATTGCTGCAGCGGTATTAATCGTTTTAAAAATCACGCCTCTCAGCAGTTTATTACCCTATGTACAGGCACACGGTTTAAATATCGGCATTATTATTCTGACCATTGGTGTTCTGACACCGATTGCCAGTGGCAAAATTTCAGGAGAAAGTATTCTCAAGTCTTTCCTCAGCTGGAAGTCTTTGCTGGCAATCGCGATTGGGGTCTTTGTCGCTTGGCTGGGCGGACGTGGAGTGAAGCTGATGTCAAATCAGCCAGATGTGGTGGCCGGACTGTTATTAGGCACAGTGGCTGGTGTAGCAGTATTACGCGGTGTTCCAGTCGGCCCTTTAATTGCGGCTGGGATTTTATCCTTATTGATTAGTACACAATGAATGTTCAAATCATCAGTGCGTATTCCCAGTATGCAAAGATTTCTCAAGAAGAATCACATAACCGGAAATATGCAGATCGCCCGTTGATTATCTTGCGCTAAGCTCTAAAGCAGTACGTCAGGCTTGCTCACAAGATACTATCAGATCAACAGAATACCTTATTAATTCGATCTTTCAAGATTCAAGCAAAGAAAAGTGAATGATCTTTAAAAGCGGTGACCTGATAAAAATTTGAAATTCAATAAATGACACATACCAGTCTAATCTTTCAAAGCATAGACCAAATTTTTTATCATCTCACCATTTTCCAAATATACTTTAACCGGAATACGTTGATATTCATCACCTTCAAACGTATCCAGCTCATCCCAATATTTAGGGAGATTCTCGGATATGAATACATAACCCGTAACAGTCTCTCCCGAATCACTGAGCTGACTACCCGGACTGCCCAGCTCAGCACCCCAACCACGCTGCTGCAAATGCCCAAGAATATAACCGGCTTTCCAGCTTCCCCCAATCCGTTCCATCATATGGGCATTGGGTTGCTGCGGACGAAGCGTGCCGTATACGAATAAACTGTGCATCTTAAGAACTCTTAAACATCATTTTGATGATTATTCTACAAATAGTAGTGCTAGACGTACCTGGTCATAAGCCATTTTAGGCGTAGTCAATTCCACAATCGGACGCAGCTTAATAGAACCGTCATCATTAAAATGTTCCGGGTTTTGACGCTTGGTCAGGCGTTTATAAATCTTGCGAACCTGCTCCACCACTTCCTCACCCGGATGCGCAAGTGAGATATCCAGCCCCTGCTCTTTATGCAAACGCCCCAAATGATTGATGATGGTTGCCGGAGTCAAACCACGTTCAGTCGCGATATCGGCAATTTCATAACCTTCTTCAAACAGTTCACGCGTTTCGTCTAGCGTTGCCGTGGCATAGCTTTGTTTTCCAGCATTCTTGGAAATTTTCTTCTCATTGCGCTGGATTTCAACTTCATTCAAAGTCCCGCCACAATGTCGGATAAAGGCCTTGTGCTGTGCGGTCAAATCGACATTTTCAAAATTCGCTTCGGCTTCATCAGAAAGTTCCTGAAAACGGCGATCGGCTTTAATCGCCAGACTATCAAGTTCCAGAGCTTGCTCATTAAAACCTTTTAATCGCAAGCCATTTAAGCTTTTTAAACGGGACAAGGCGACATAGCCCTGTCCTTTTTCAAAGGTATGACTCAGATCAATTTCAGCAGCTTCCAGGGTCATGCCTTGGGATTTATGAATGGTAATCGCCCAAGCCAGACGCAATGGAATCTGCTGAAAACTGGCAATAGTTTTACCGGCCTCATTGTCTACCGACCAGGTTTCAGGCTCAACCACCAGTGTCGTGCCATCGGTCAGTTTGACTTTGGGCAGCACACCATATTCATCATCTTCTTCAAAACTGATGACTTCGCCCAGACTGCCATTGATATAACCCATATCAAAGTTGTTTTTTACAAACATGACTTTGGCATGTTTTTTCAGGGTTAAAGCTTCAGGCGCTCGCACTGACGATTTTAAGGTTTCGATCAGCTTTTCATTGCCATCGCATTGTGCATCAAACTGACGCGGATCATTGTCAATTTCATTTAGATGCTTAAAGTTAATACTGTCTACATCCATATTATGCGTATACAGGCGCGTATAGGTCTCGCCAATTTCTTGATGTCGCGTGGCCTGTAAAGCCGTGCGATGTTCATGATTAATTGCCTGCGCACGAATCGCGTTCAGGATGTCATTCAGATAATCATTGCCCTGACGATGCTGCTCGGTCAAATAACAGACACGAAACTTGGCTTCGACCCAAGCATCCGACATAAAGCAAAATTTGTCGCGGTTACGCTCATCATTTTTACCGACTGGCGGTAACTGGAAAAAGTCCCCTGCTACAATCACCTGAATACCACCGAAAGCTTCATCACTTTCCTTGAAATATTTCAGCACCTGATTGACCAGATTCAGCTGCTTGGCATGCAGCATTGAAATTTCGTCAATAATCAGGACTTGCGCATTTTCCAGATGTTCTTTTAAGTATTTGCGCTCTTTCATCCGCTTTAAGTCTTCTTCAGACAAAAAGTCTTTAATGCCAATGCCTGCCCAGGTATGAATAGTCATACCGTTCATGTGTGTGGCTGCAATACCGGTCGATGCGGTAATCGCGACGGCGACCTTACGTGCCTTTAAATAATTAATATATTGATTCAGCGTATAGGTTTTTCCTGCACCGGCAGAACCGGTTAAAAAGACATTTTCTCCTGCTTTGAGTAACTTAAGGGCAGTTTCCTGTTTCATAAGAGCAATACCGTAAAAGAACGGCTATAGCCTAACGATTTTTAGCGGAAAAGTTAAGCGTCATGGCGGAAAACAAGCTGTATTGAATTGTCAGGCCTGCAAGTTGAGCCAATTAATAAAATGCATGGCGATATTGCTGTATTCGGCTTCTGCTTTCTGGTTATTCGGATATTCCAGCTGATCAAAAATCACCTGTCCATTCACCAATTGACACCCCAAGATTAAGGGTAGGTGCACAGCGGGATGAGACATGCGAAAGGCCACATACTGCCTTTCCACAATTTGCTGAGCATAGCTTGCCGCCAGACAGTTCCTGAAAATTTTAGATTCCTCTAAAATCCGATCCAAAGTTTTAAGCTCTTCAAAACGCCAGTTGAAATACAGTAAAAATGAAACCTGAGTGATTGGCGTCCAGTTCACCAGTGCAAACTGTTTTTTCAGCTTGGCGATCATTTCCTGCTTTTGAATCTGATCATGCCAGACGACCGCCTGATTAAACAAACTGGTCCAGCTCAGATTTTTCGGTATTTCTGTATGGCTGGAAAAATACTCTACCAGATAGTCACGCACATAACTGTCAAATAGCGACTCACGTACATGCCCGCTTTGCAAATAAAACAGCTGCCTGAACTCAGTAAAAGGAATGCGATAGCGGTGCAGAACATTATAGAAATCACGATTCTGCTGGCTTTGAGGCTGAATATACACCAGAACCTCATCGGGTAAATGCGCCGTAATTTTATATAAATGCTGCATATACGCCTGCATCACCCGGCTCAAGTTCAGATAAACCTTTTTAGTCAGCTGATCATCCATTTTAACCACATTGCGCAGCAGCTCCATCCATTCGTCCAGATACAGAATTGAAGGGCTAATCGCAATCCGCTGATCCTCAATCGATTGGCGTGTGCCTTTTAATACCACCGCCTGATTATACTGATGCTGAAACCAGTCATGCTGGATGGCATATTCATGCATGCTATGAATAAACAATCGCGCCGAGACATATTGAAAATATTGCAAAGTCGCCAAAATAATCTGGGGATGAATATGATGGCTGTCTACAAAACTTAAGGCAGTTACT
This sequence comes from Acinetobacter sp. RG5, assembly GCF_031844265.1. Lineage (GTDB taxonomy): Bacteria > Pseudomonadota > Gammaproteobacteria > Pseudomonadales > Moraxellaceae > Acinetobacter. The sequence continues at coordinate 49,969 of NZ_JAUZUV010000004.1, forward strand.
GCAACGCGTACACTGCTATGCTGGATATTATTACTGATCCAGTCCAGTACCTCGGCCGGTTGCTTGAAGATCCAGTTCACGGCACGATGACAATCAAATAGTGGCAATCGGGCTACTTTTTTCTGCCATAAATACGGATGATTTTCCAGGAAATTCCGTTTGGATAATAAATCATCCCGATGCCACACGTCCCGGTTCATCAATCGGACAAAACCGAGCAAATTACTTTGCTCCTCAGCATGCCGATATAGCAAACAGATATCATCAGTATGATCATTCAATTCATGCAGATTAAAGCGCTCTTCAAAAGACAGCGACATAATCCGGAACAGTGCCGGAGGCAAAAACTGTGCGGCGCTAAAACAGAACTCATCCAGACTGTCCATCAATGACTGGATCGACAGGAATTCATCCTGCTGTAGACACTCCAAAGAAAAAGCCTGTTGCAAGCTTTCAAGAGTCTGCTGTGGAATCTCTTGTTCATCCTGAATAAAGTTTTGCATGACAGGTGCTGTATACAACCCGGCCTTGATCAGCTGCTGGTCGATAATCTCAGCTTGAACAATCGACATTTGCTGCAAAAATTCGGACACCCGTTCCAGGCCATTAACCCACGCATAAACCTGAGCCAGGATAAGCTGACGTAACTGTTTGGCTTTGTCGCGTAAATACAGCGAATGCTGTGGTTTTAAATCGCCAGTCAGGAAATAGATATCCTGTAAAAAGAATTCCTCCAGGGCTTCTGCCTTACATTGCTGAAAATAAAAATGACTGTCAACCAAAGCAGGTGCAGCTCCAGAGTCTAGTGCATAGGGAGTATGAAACTGGATATAAAACAGACCATCCAGCAATTCAATCCGGCACTGATCCTGCTGAATTTTTATTAAATTTTGTGCATTCAGATGACCAATTATTGCCATCTGATCAAGATAAAGCTGGTTCAGCTCTGGAGAAATCCGTAAACATTGTTGTGCCAATAACCTTAAAGATGCTACCAAGCTTTCCTGTTCCATACGTACACCTCGGTCATCTTAGAATCATCTTATTTTTATATTGGATCATGCTGAGTCCTTGATCGCCAATCAGTGAACACTTAAAAATACATTATGGCATCACTTGCACTATAAAACCGTCCATGCATCCTCATTGCTAAAAATAGAACATTTCAATAGATCATAGCCTAGATTTTACAGGAAGAATTTTTCTTTTTTAGTCTTGCTGACGTAGCGCCTTAAGCTCGGCCAAGCCGGTATAAATATGTTGCTGCAAGCTGTATCGAAATGCAATTAGCTCTTCTTGAGTCTGGACCCGAGCAATCGATTGTCGTGGCATAAACTGAAAATAAAATGGCAGGCGTTTTGGGAATAATCGTTTAGGCAAAGATGGAATCACATCGCCCTGACGTAGTAATTTATTGAGTTGTGGTACTTTGAGAAGTTTTTGAAAATATTTATGCTGGATGATCTTATTGGCATCAAAGCCGATCTCATAGACTTCATCCCCACCGAGCGCGGCAAAAGGGACAATATCATAGTTGAATTCCTGAGCTAGCTTTAAAAATCCGTAACGTTGCTTCCAGATCAGTTGATACTGTTCACCCTGACGTTTAAGTACTTCGCGACCGCCTCCCGGAAACACCAGAATGGAGTAGCCCTGCTGCATCACAGCACGTACATAATGCTGGATGCCATCGACTGCCCCAAACTTTTTCACGGCTTCACGCCATAGCGGTACATAAAAATGGCTATGATCCGCAATACTGACCACAGCCACCTTATGTTCGTTATAGAGATAATCAATCAGCATCGGCGAATCAAAGATGCCGTACATGGAATGATTACCGACATACATTGCAGGCCGACTGGCATCAATATATTCAGCCCCTAAAAAGGTAGGGGTAAAATATAATTTGGATAAGGCACTTAAGCGTCTAATCCATTGCCCATCATGTTTGACCTGCAAGTTGTCTGCTCCCTATTGACTCCGGATTATGCCACGCGCTTTTGAACCAGAATCGAACCTACCGAATAACCCGCACCAAATGAACACAACACGCCGTATTCACCATCTTCAACTTCATGTGCAGTACGGTGCAAGGCAATGATCACCCCAGCAGAAGAAGTGTTGGCAAACTCATTCAGAATGATCGGTACCAAACCAGGTTTGGCATTTTCTTTACCAACGACCAGTTTCAGGATCAGTTCATTCATGCTGGCATTGGCCTGGTGTAACCAGAAGCGTTTAACACCTGTCGGCTCAATCTGATTCTTTTCCAGTTGCGCAGTAATCATTTTCGCAACCAGTGGACAGACTTCTTTAAATACCTTACGACCATCCTGACGGAAACGTTTGTCGTCAATGTCAGCATTTTCAGAGATATTCAAGAAACCAAAGTTATTGCGGATGTTATTCGAGAACTGGGTAAATAGCTCAGAATCAAGAATTTCAAAACCGGTTTTGCTGTCAGTATTTTCAATAATTGAAGCGGTTGCCACATCACCAAAAATAAAGTGACAGTCACGTGAACGGAAATCGGTATGTGCAGAGGTAATTTCCACATTCACCAATAACACACGGCGCGCGCCTGCTTTGATCGCATCATAAGCCTGTTTCAGACCAAATGTTGCTGCAGAACACGCCACGTTCATGTCATAGGCATAGCCTTTGATACCTAGAGCGGTTTGAATCTCGATGGCAACAGCAGGATAAGCACGTTGCAAATTCGAACATGACAAGATCACGATATCAATATCTTCGGCAGTCACACCAGCATTTTCCATCGCCTGCTTGGCTGCGATTACACCCCATTCTGCTTGCAATGAAATTTCATCATCTGCACGTTCACGTAAATTTGGACGTAAGCGTTTTGGATCAAGAATGCCTGATTTTTCTACGACATAACGGCGTTGTACGCCAGATGCTTTTTCAATAAAGTCTGCGCTAGAACCACGACGCGCTTCAACTTCGCCTGCAGCGATTTTGTCAGCATTTTCGTGATTAAACAGTTCCACATAAGCATTTAAACTTTCAACTAATTCTTCATTGGTGATGACATGTTCCGGATGGAATAAGCCCGTACCCGTAATGCGGATGCCCATGTAAAATTCCTTATCTGAATTACCTATATCTTAACTGATTCCAAGACGATCCCATACTTTTTGCAAGCGAGTTGGAGACACGGGTGCTTTTGTTTTCATCGGTTGTGAAAACAATGAGATTCTTAACTCCTCGACCATGAAATACAATTCTTTCAGGCGAGGGTCATCTTTAAACTTGAATAATTTTTCCATCCATTGATCAATTTGGTCAATGGCGGAATTGTCCCTTTGTAGATTATTGGGCAAGCGCTCTAAACGCAAGATCAAGGCTTTCAAATAACGTGGAAATTCAACCCAGACATCGGAAGGTTTACGATACACAAAGTCAGAAAGGCTCATTAAATCAAGTTGATCTTCAATATCATTGATATTTTTTTCAAACACAGAATGATCTAAAACCAATAATTTCCGGCGGATTTCATGCCACTGGATATAAATATCCGTGATCTCTTTCAGGGCAACTTGGCCATAAGTCAAGAAAGATTTTTTTACATCTTCAACCAGTTTTTGGAACTCTTGCGCATTGACAGGTAATTCATTAATAGACATGTGCAGTGTGGCATAAACTAACATTTGTTCCAGTTGTGCCTTATCACCGAGTGGTGAATAAGCCAGCGCCAGAGGTTTGGAAATCTGTCTTTTCAACTGGCGGGTCAAGTCTCCGAGTTGCATATGCACCAGTCGGATCACTCCTTCACGATGTTTTTTGATCGCTTCAGCCTGATCATTAAAAGTCTGAATCACCACACCCGATTCATCTTTCTGCTCCAGGGCAGAAAAAGCTTTAGTCGGAACCAGCGCCTGGTACTGCTTGACCACGACACCGGTGACTTTTTGTGAGGCTTCAAATACAAAGCTTTCCGGGAAGGTTTTAAATTCACCTTTAAGCTGTTTGACCGGACTATGCGTTTCAGTCCGACAGCGCGCTTTCAGCTCGGCAAGATCACGCCCCTGCTCAATGACACGACCTTTTTCATCAGTCACTTTAATAAAAGGCAACAGATATTGGTCTACCCGGTCAAAGCTGAAATCTTTCTCCGTGATTTGTTCGCCTCGCAGCTGGAATGCCAAGAAACTAAAAATATGTTTCTGTAAATCCTGCGCATCTACTTTTGCTATGAGTTTTTGTGCAGTATCCGGAATCGGCACCAGATTACGGCGCTTATCCTTCGGCAAAGCTTTTAGCAATGCTTCAATCAGATCCAGACGCCAACCCGGAATCCCCCATGACCAGATACCTTCATCGACCTGGGCCAAGGCTTGCAGGGGAATTTTAACTGTCGCGCCATCTTCATCATGACTCGGGTCAAAACGATAGGTTGCAGCCAGACGCAGGCTACCATTCTGCAAATAGTCTGGGAATTGCTGTGTCGTCGGACGGTCATTCAGCCACAGCACATCATCATCAACAAATAAATAACGCGGATTCTGAGGCTCTACTGTGGCACGCCAGTCTTCAAAACTACGCCGGCTAGCCACTTCAGGCGGCACTTTCGAGGCATAGAACTGGTAAATGGTTTCTTCATCAACCACCAGATCACGACGGCGTAATTTGTCTTCTACTCGCTCGACTTCTTCCAGTTTAAGCAAGTTATGCTTTAAAAATGGTGGAGTAATGCCTAAATGCCCAGTGGTTAAAGCATCCCGCAAGAAAATTTCATGTGCGGCCGCCTGATCTACTTTTTCATAATTGATTGGGCGTTTCGGCTCAATAATCAGACCAAATAATGAAATCTGATCATAGGCATTCACCACACCGGCTTTTTTCGACCAGTGCGGTTCAAAATAATGATGCTTGAGCAAGTCACGTGCGGCCAGCAGAATCCATTCCGGCTCAATCTTGGCTAGGGTGCGTAAATATACCTGAGAGGTTTCCACCATCTCAAAAGCCATCACCCATGGCGTATTGGTCTTGTGCAAGGTAGAAGCCGGGAAAATCCGTGCTTTTTGCTGACGCACCGCCATAAAAACATTACGCTCATCGGTCTTGTTGGCGATAAACGATAAGAGACCGGTCAACAAGGCACGGTGCAGATTTTCATAACTGGCTTTCTTTTCATTAAATGACAGTTTTAAACCCTTAGCCAACTCCACCAGCTGCTCATGAGTTTTCTTCCATTCACGCAGACGCAGCCAGCTCAGGAAGTGATTACGCGCAAAAGTACGGCGCTTATTTTCACTCATGCTTTCGCGGTTATTGTGCAGCGTCTCCCAGAGCTTGATATAGAACAGGAAATCAGAATCAGCTTCACGGAATAGTGCATGTTTCTGATCTGCCTGCATCTGCTTGTCCGCAGGGCGTTCACGCGGATCCTGAACTGCAAGCGCTGCCACAATGACCAGAACTTCGTTCAGCACGCCAAAATGTGCACCACCAAGAATCATGCGGGCCAGACGTGGATCAATCGGCATTTTCGCCATTTGCTGACCGATCTTGGTTAAGCCACGGCTTTGAAGTCTCCCTTTCTCGAAGGGTGAGACGTTATGCGACGCAAGAGAGGGATTTGCTTGATCATCTTCAGTTTTAGGAGAATTTTTCTCAGCCATTGCACCCAGTTCAATCAGGAGCTTACGTCCATCATTCACCAGACGGTGATCTGGTGGCTCAATGAAGTCGAAGTCTTCGAGTGAACCCAACCCCAGACTTTGCATTTGCAGAATTACCGATGCCAGGTTGGTTCGCTTGATTTCCGGTTCAGTAAACTCAGGACGGCTCAGGAAGTCTTCCTCAGAATACAAACGAATACAGACACCCGGTGCAATACGGCCACAGCGGCCTTTACGCTGATTAGCTGCTGCCTGAGAAACGGCTTCAATTGGTAAACGTTGCACCCGTGAACGATAGTTATAACGTGAAATACGGGCAAAACCGCTATCAATTACATAACGGATATTCGGAACGGTTAAAGCCGTTTCTGCCACGTTGGTGGCAATAATAATGCGTCGCCCACCACCAGAAGGATTAAAGATTTTCTGCTGTTCAGCCAGCGCCAGACGCGCATATAAAGTTAATACTTCCGTATGGCGTGGCCCATGTTTGATCAGGGTTTCCTGTAGCTCGCGAATTTCCTGTTCAGTACTGGCAAAAATAAGGATGTCGGCATGTTCAGGATGGCCTTTTTCCTGTGCATCCTGAAAGCATTCTTCGACTGCTTTGACCACAGCGCGAGGCAGATTTTCTTCAAAGTCATCAAACTCGTCATCATCACTACCGCCAATGCTCATTTCCGAGATCGGGCGATAACGTAGCTCGACTGGGAAACTGCGGCCTTCTACTTCAAAAATTGGTGCACCATTGAAGTAACTGCTAAAACGGTTTACATCCAGGGTTGCAGAAGTAATGATGACTTTCAGATCGGGACGACGCGGCAACAGTTGCTTCAGATAACCCATAATGAAGTCGATATTCAGTGAACGTTCATGCGCTTCATCAATAATAATCGTGTCATATTTGGTCAGGTAGCGGTCATGCGTCAGTTCGGCCAGTAAAATACCGTCAGTCATCAAACGCACAATTGAGTCTTGTGAACCCTGTTCCGTAAAACGTACTTTAAAGGAAATTGATTCACCGAGTTTTTCGCCAACTTCTTCGGCAATACGCTGTGATACGCTACGGGCTGCCAGTCGACGCGGCTGGGTATGTCCGATCATTCCGGTCAGGCCACATCCAGCCAGCATAGCAATTTGCGGTAACTGGGTGGTTTTACCAGAACCGGTTTCGCCAGCCACAATAATCACCTGATGCTTTTGAATCGCGGCAATCAGCTTATCAGTGTACTGAGTAACCGGTAGATCCTGATTCAGCTTGATGTTCGGAAGACGTTCAAGCCGTTGCCGTACTTTCAGATTGGATTTTTCAAATAATTCCTGATACTGCTTGGCATCTGCGTCTTTCCCCTTTTTCAGTCGATTTAAACGGTGACGGTCACGCGCCATTATCCATTGATCTACATTTAAATGACTCTGCACAGAGAAAACACCCACATCAAAAAACAGGAAAGGTTTATTTTACTTGGTTCATTAGATTTCAGATAGTCGTAGTTCTGTTAAGTGCCGGACAAATTGGCTTTGGCTGCCTGATTTCCCTCAATTCAGCGCCATAAACCTATCAAAATATCTATATGACACGCTTGAATTTTCCTGAGTAGATTTAATCATCAGTTTAATTTTGAAATTGATATTTAAATTATTTTGCGGAAAACATGCTTTTTTCCTGATTCACCCTTGAATTTTTTGGTTTCAACATCATGTTTGCTAGCACGAGGAAAAAGAGATAATTTTGTCATCAGGCCATCATCTTGATGCTGCTCAATGAACAAAGCGATTTTGCCGAAGTGGCGCGTTTTTACTTAATTCGGTTTTTCCGATGTTTGTAATGTAAAAATACCATTTTAGCATCAACCAAAATTTCGATACTCTTATTCAAAATCAAAGACTACCTCAATCATGGAGACAATGATGAGCTTAATTAATACTGAAGTTAAACCATTTAAAGCAACTGCATTCCAAAACGGCAAATTCATTGAAGTTACTGAAGCTGACCTGAAAGGCAAATGGTCTGTTGTATTCTTCTACCCAGCTGACTTCACTTTCGTTTGCCCGACTGAACTTGGTGACCTTGCTGACAACTACGCTGAATTCCAAAAACTAGGCGTTGAAATCTACTCAGTTTCTACTGACACGCATTTCACTCACAAAGCTTGGCACGATTCTTCAGAAGAAATTAAAAAAATCCAGTATGTAATGGTTGGTGATGCAAACTGGACTCTTGCTAAAAACTTTGACGTATTAATCGAAGCTGACGGCCTTGCTGATCGTGGTACTTTCGTAATCGATCCAGAAGGTAAAATCCAAATCGTTGAAATCAACGCTGGTGGTATCGGCCGTGATGCTCAAGAACTTCTTCGTAAAGTTAAAGCAGCTCAGTACGTACATGCTCACCCAGGCGAAGTTTGCCCAGCTAAATGGAAAGAAGGCGATGCAACTCTTGCTCCTTCAATCGACCTAGTTGGTAAAATCTAATTTTAAATTTTAATTAGATTGAACTGATTCAAAAAACCACGCTTTTTAGCGTGGTTTTTTATGGTTTAAACTTTTATCTCAGCGCAATACGGGAGTTTATTTTTTTAAATTATTTTATTAGGACTTTAAATATTGCAGTCCTATTTTTTTCTTGATCCATCATATAAAAATTCAGGCATATCTTTTGCTTCGCTTTCTCATAATCCTTACCCATTCTTACAATTGAGCTATACATCTGCAGAGCCATATGGCATAAGTTCAAATGATAAGATAAGAAATATTCAGTGGAGGAACGCATATGCAAAAACTGCTTACCGTGATTTCTTGGAAATACAATCCCTCAAGCCGCCACCTGAAAATTGTATACAGTAATGGTCATACCGAGCTGTATCATCCCGTACCTGAATTTATTTATGACAACTTACTAAGACGCCAAGACAAAGCCGCATTCGTGGAAAAGTATCTCGAATATAATTTACATTTTAATAAAATTTGCATGGATTGAAGTGAATCCATTTAACGAAATCCCACCATCAGCAAACCTGCGCCTATGGGTACAATACTCATGATAAAACGTGGGTCTTGCTGAATTAAGGCAATAAACTCTTCGACTTCTGCTGCATGTGAAATGACATTATCAACTACCAGTAACCCGCCCTTTGCTTTAAGTAATCGACTCAAATGTGGCCAGTAACTGACATAAGCATCTCGTTCAGCATCTAACAGGATAAAATCAAATATTTCCTTTTCTGCCTCCAGATAAACCTGAGCATCAATTACTTTAAAATTGATTAAATCTGCAAGATCTATTTCTGTCGCATATTGCTTTGCCTGAATAACCCGTTCTGCATCAACTTCAAGTGTTGTAATCATGGCTTGAGTCTGCCGAGCCGCTTCTGCCAGCCATAGAGTGGAATAACCAGTAGAAGTCCCAATTTCCAGAATACTTTTGGATTGTTGCGCACGAATCAGCATAGATAAAAATCGGCCTGATTCTGGTTCTATATTGCGATATCGGTGCAGGCGATCTGCCTGCTTAAGATCATGCCTATGAAATTTTTCATATAATTCTTGCATGAATCTTTCAAATTCATCTGAGTTTTGCATCACTCTTCCCTGAGTCTGTTTGGCTTAAAGTGCCTGAATCAATTTAAAGCGTTCTACTTCACGATCATCGCTGATGGTAATGGTTTCAGTGAACATCGTTAAAGGACGTACCCAAATTGAATAATCCCCATAGAGACATTGATAAACCACCAGCTTTTCTTCAGTTTCACTGTGCGTGGCGACATGAAACACCTGATAAAGCTGTCCCTTATAATGTTGATAAATACCGCGTTGTAATTCCATCATTCAAGTCTCAAATATCTTGTTTTAATCTTAGCTGAAAATCCTTATTCTTGCTCTAAACTACTTGAAAATTAATCTTTTGACCCCATATAGAACTTTGAAATTAATGATGAATTTTTCAATAAATCTGAAAATCCGATCAACAAAATAAAAACAAACTGTTTTACCTATTTACGCAATTCATTTAATATCCTGTTATCAAATAAACATTTACTCCTTTGGAGACGTTAGCAATGTTAGACCAAAATACTTCAGCTCAACTTAAAACCTTATTAGAACGCCTGGAAGGCCCGATTGAACTGGTCGCGACTTTAGATGGCTCTGACAAATCAGCCAAAATCCAGGAACTGGTTGCCGAAGTGGCTGCACTGTCTGACCTGGTCACTGCACGCTTTGACGGGACCAATGCACGTGCGCCAAGTTTCGGGATTGCCAAACAAGGTGAGGAACCGCGTGTGTTCTTTGCAGGCTTGCCAATGGGCCATGAGTTCACCTCACTGATCCTGGCATTGTTGCAAACCTCAGGTTATGCACCGAAAGTTTCAGATGAAGTTCTGGCGAATATCAAGAGTCTGGGGGTTCAATCTAACTTTGACGTGTTCGTATCGTTAAGCTGCCATAACTGTCCGGATGTGGTTCAGGCACTCAACCTGATCGCCATCTATAACCCGGGCACTACAGCGACCATGATTGATGGTGCTTTCTTCCAGGAAGAAGTGGAAGAACGCAAGATCATGGCGGTGCCGATGGTATTCCAGGACAACCAGCATATTGGTCAGGGTCGTATGACACTGGAAGAAATTATCGCCAAGCTGGATAGCAATGCCGCTGCCAAAGATGCTGAAAAGCTGAATGCCAAAGAAGCCTTTGATGTCCTGGTGATTGGTGGTGGACCTGCTGGGAATACCTCTGCAATCTATGCAGCACGTAAAGGCATTAAAACCGGGATCGTGGCTGAACGCATGGGCGGTCAGGTCATGGATACCATGGACATCGAAAACTTCACGTCTGTACAAAAAACTCAAGGTCCGAAGTTTGCAGCCGAGATGGAAGCCCACGTGCGTGAATATGGTGTCGACATCATGAGCCTGCAACGTGTGTCTGATATCAAAGGGGCAGACGAAACGGCCAATGGTCTGGTGGAAGTGACTTTAGAGAATGGTGCCAAACTGGAATCTAAAACCGTGATTCTGTCGACCGGCGCACGCTGGAGAGAGATGAATGTTCCAGGTGAGCAGGAATACAAAACCCGTGGTGTGGCATACTGCCCGCACTGTGATGGCCCACTGTTCAAAGGCAAGCGTGTAGCCGTGATTGGTGGCGGTAACTCGGGTGTTGAAGCTGCGATTGATCTGGCAGGGATTGTAGAGCATGTAACTTTGGTGGAATTTGATACCAAGCTGCGTGCGGATCAGGTGTTGCAAGATAAACTGAACAGCTTGCCGAATACCACCGTGATCAAAAATGCTTTATCTACGGAAGTGGTTGGTGATGGTTCACAAGTGACTGCACTGAAATACAAAGACCGTGCTACGGATGAAGAGCATGTGGTTGAGCTGGCGGGGATCTTCGTGCAGATCGGTTTGTTGCCAAATACGGACTTCCTGAAAGAAACCCAAGTTGAGCTGACCAACCGTGGTGAGATCGTGATTAACGATCGCAATGAAACCAATGTGAAAGGTGTATTTGCTGCAGGTGACTGTACCACAGTGCCATACAAGCAGATCATCATCGCGACCGGCGAAGGTGCCAAGGCATCACTGTCTGCTTTTGATTACATCATCCGTTCTGGGCAGTAAGTTTTAGACTAGCTCAAATAAAGCCCGCTTGATGCGGGCTTTATTATGTATATTTTCAAGAGAATTAACTCTTAATTCATTGATTATTATTTGATTAATGAAAATATTTCTTACATTTTAAGAAAATCCTACTGCTTGTGTAATGAATTTTTATACTCTATTGTCTCTATGTAATTATCAGCAATTGCTTATTGCAAGCTGATGCTGCTCTACCTATGATAAAAAACCAATTGAATCATCTTTCATGATCGAAGAATAAAAAGGATAACATCCTGGGAGAAGAACAATGCAGTATCAATATCATTGTGCCTGCTGTGAAAAAGTAGTCGACTCTACAGAAAAATCATGCTCAAGCTGCGGCTCACATCATATTCGCAGCCCTTTTGGTTTTTGGGTTTTGTGTCTAGTAGCCTGCCTCGTTACAGCAATTGTGTTTAAAGTGGTGCATTTGTATGTACAGTCACAACAAGAAATTCCAGTACAACACTCTCTACTTGACGTTTTAAAAGAAGAAGATAAAAGACTTCGCTAATTTCATTCATCTCACAACAAAGACCTGTTGGTTCAAACAGGTCTTTTTATTACTCTTGAATAATTCAAATAGCTATGCGGAAAATAGCCTCATCAAATCCAGATTTGATTTACAATAGTTGTGGATTTGAATGAGAGATGTGCCATGGTTCTGTTAATTAAAAAAGGTGGATTACGCGAACGTGCCAACCGTAGCCGTAGCTATCAAGGCTCTGAAAATACTGAAACCATCTTAAAGCCTAATCGTTATCAAACGGCTGTTAAAACACCAGACAATTTAGCCTCTCCTGCCCCGACCTCACCAATATCTCCAGCATTAAATGAAGATATACCACTTAATTCATTAGAATAAGTGCGTCATACCATAACCACAATGCAAATAGCAGAAATAGTCCGCCTGAAATCATATCAATATAACTCCCCGAACGCTGGTACAAGGTTTTAATTTTTGGTTGGGAAATCAACAGCATCAATAAAGCAAAGGTGATAAAGGTCTGCAAAGGAATAATCACTGCGAGCTGTGTTTTCAAATAATCTGAAGCAGATGAACTTAAGGCCAGTGAAAATACGCTACTAAAATAGATCAGTGTTTTTGGATTAGAAAGATTGGTCCATAAGCCCAACATAAAATAGTTTTTAGCTTGCACCTGTCCATTCGTATCGTCGTCGGTCTGATGTCTATTTTTAAAGCTATGCACACCACCCTTTAACATGGCCCATCCCATCTTCGCCAGGAACATGCCACCCAAAAGCATTAAGGCGTGCTGGATCCATGGAAACTGGCCAATTAACACAGTAAAACCCGCAAGTGTCAGTACTACCCAAACCACGATACCGGCAGAGATCCCTGCAATAATTTTCAGGGCATTCTGGCGTGTGGTGGATGCAGCACTTTTGGCAATAAGTAAGATATCGGGGCCGGGACTGAGTTGAGCAACAAAATGCAGGAGACAGATCGTAAAAAGCAGAGACATTAAAATAAGGTAAATTTATAAAAATATATTATAACGTTTGTTCAAAGAGATTAGAAAGCTCCAATAAAAAACCGAATCATCAGATTCGGCTTAAATAGAATTTTTTAAATAAAACATTTATTTTGGATTGATATCTTTCATTTCAATTTTTTTCGCCTCAGGTCTCACTTCACGTGCTTCACCATCAATAATGTTGGAATCACCGCGACCTGATTGCTGATTTTGCATATCCTGCATTTGACGCATCATCTCGGCAAATGGGTTCTGGCCTTGTGCACCACCCATATCGCCCATCATGCCACCCATCATTTTTTCCATCATGAGTTGCTGACGTTTCATCATCGCTTTCATTATAGCAGCCTTAAAAACCTGCTGAACCGCTGGAATGAGCATCAATACTGCCAATACGTCGGTAATCAATCCAGGAATAAGCAGAAAGAAACCTGCCAGAATTTTAGGTAAATTTCCTGTTAATGCAGGATCTGCACTCATCTGTCCCATCTGCATTTGCTGCATTTGTGGCATTACACCGGCCGAGTATTTACGGATCAGATTCATACCAATAAAAAATGCGGCCACAAACCAGAAAAATACGTACCACATGCTCCCGACGAGGTCACCCACGCCAATCCAGACAAATACTTCTAGGATTAAGCCTGCAAGGATAATAAGAAATAATTTCATGAAAATTAATCTAATCTCAGTAAAATAAATAATAGGATGCTGGAATCAACTGCTTCATCAGGATCAAGCTTTTTTGATACGCTTATGTAACAATATGGGCATTATTCTATTTTTAAAGTGCGGGCATGTCATTAATTATTGGGATTGACCCCGGTTCTCGTTTAACCGGTTACGGAATTATCGAAAAAGACGGCTCCAAACTGACTTTTGTTGATGCCGGCACCATCAGAACAGAAACGACAGAAATGCCTGAACGTTTAAAACGGATCTTTGCCGGCGTGGAGCGCATTGTAAAATTTTATGGTCCCACTGAAGCTGCGGTAGAACAGGTCTTTATGGCACAAAATCCGGATTCTGCCTTAAAACTCGGTCAGGCCCGTGGTGCTGCTGTTGCGGCACTGGTCAATCTGGATTTGAAAGTCGCTGAATATACTGCGCGCCAGATCAAGCAGTCGGTAGTGGGTTATGGCGCTGCGGATAAAGAACAGGTGCAGATGATGGTAATGAATATTCTAAAACTCAGCATCAAACCGCAGCAGGATGCCGCCGATGCTTTAGCTGCTGCTATTTGTCATGCCCACGCCTCAGGCAGTATGAGTAAAATGGCGGTATTGAATGCGTTGGGTGGTATGGCACGCGGCCGGAGTCGCGTCAGTAGCCGTCGTCGATAAGGTTTAACGCAATATTATAAAGTCTTGAGCATCTAGCTCAGATTCCAGATACTCTTGAATAACCGCTTGTACGATTGCACGAGCAGGCCCTTTCCAACTTCGTGTAATCATTTCCTGAAGTTGGGAGTCTGTTCCAGCAATAACGGCCTCCACCTCACCTGTGCTCAAGTTCTTCACATATCCTTTCAGTCCAAGCGCCTGAGCCTGCTCGGCAAACCAGTAACGGTATCCGACTCCTTGAACTTGGCCTGAAATATTCAGTTTGATGACTGGCACACTATTCTCCTTAGCGATTCACGACCTGATAAATCGCATGTTTCATATCCTGTGCCTGCAAGCCACGTTCGCCATTTTTGGCCAGTTCATCACCTGCAAGTGCATGCAGCGTCACAATTTCATGCAAATAAATTTTTTGCGCAAATTGCGCCTTTAGACTGGCAATCATGCCGGCCAGCACATCCCCCATTCCGCCAGTGCCCATACCGGCATTCCCGGCATCACAGATGTAAAGCTTTTCTTCCAGAATCAGACTGCCTGAACCTTTTAGCACCCACTGTCCCTGATATTTTTGTTGCAGTGCATGAATGGCTGCAATCCGATCCATTTCAACTTCCGCAGTGCTACATGCCAGTAATGTGGCTGCTTCCCCAGGATGCGGAGTCGCATAAGTCTGGGAATTCAAAACTTGAGGCTGCTTGGCCAGAAACCATAAGGCATCCGCATCCAAAACAACCTCCAGATCAGATTGCTGAATCAGTTCAAACCAGATTTCGTATTGCGCTTTTGCCCAAGGATCACGACCTAACCCCATGCCAAAACACACTGCATCGACCTGCTGAATCAGTGCTTGGCGTTGCTCCTGAGTTAAGAGATTGATATCACGCAGCATGATATTCGGTGCACGTGACAAAATCGCAGTATGATGTTTTGCATCACAGATGATCGTCACTTTACCTGCTCCTGCAGCAAATGCTGCCTCTGCTGCCATGATCACTGCCCCCCCCATATCGGCATGACCACCTACAACCAAGACATGACCATAACTGCCTTTATGACCAAAGGCTTCACGCTTCGGCAATTGAATCTGATGTGATGAAAGACAAGCAATTGGTTGAAGCTCAGTATCTGTCGGGATAGCAGAAATCAGTTCGATCTTGCCCGCATATTCTATGCCTTGTCCGGTAAAAAGTCCTGCCTTAAGCCCTAAACCCGTGAAAGTGTAGTCAGCTTTAATCGCAACAGGCAAAGGCTGGCCGGTATTGGCATCCAATCCACTCGGAATATCAATTGAGATTTTTAATCCAGTTTGCTGATTGATCGTTTGAATAACATTTTGCCAGTCAAAGTCCAGCTGACGGTTCAGACCAATTCCGAATAATGCATCGATATAGACCTCACATTCAGATTGAAAATCAAAATGCGAATAAGGCTGCAAGCCAGCTTGCTGAGCTTCCTGCACAGCCGATGCTAAATCTTTGGAATTACCCAACTCAACTGCATAAATATCAACACTGAAGCCCGCCTGTTTGAGATATTTGGCCACAAGATAGCCATCGCCGGCATTATTACCCTGACCACAGCAGACCGCGATTTTTTTTATTTTTTGCTGGGAAAATAAAGTGATCAGCCGCTGACTAATCCCCCAGGCGACTTGTTGCATTAAACCGTAGGAACTATTTTGCTGTTGAAACCAGCGCTGCTCCCATGCTTGTAGATCACGGCTATGGTAAACTTGTTGCTGCATTTCTTATTCTCTGTCTTTGGTTTATGGCAACTCCCGATTCTCAAGCGCAAATTAAAGTTTATCAACAAGATCCAGCCGAGCTAAAAGCATGGATTAAAGCGCAGGCTTTAGAATTGGGTTTTTCTGATTGTGTCATTGCCAAACCAGATGCTCAAGCAGAATTAGCACGCTTACAGGAATATCTGGATCGTGGTTATCATGGTGACATGAAGTTTCTGGAAGAGAATCTGGAAAAACGTGCCAATCCCGCCTTACTGGTTCCCGGCACACATAGCATTATCTGTGTGCGTATGGATTATCTGGTCGACGCACCAGAACCACGTTATATCCCTTATGCACCCAACTCTGCCATTATCGCGCGTTATGCTCGTGGCCGGGATTATCATAAAACCATGCGGGGTCGCCTGAAAACCTTGGCGACAAAAATCCGGGAAAAAATAGGTGATTTTGAATCACGCCCATTTGCCGATTCTGCGCCCATTTTTGAAAAATCGCTGGCTGAAAGTGCCGGTATGGGCTGGACAGGCAAACATACCTTGCTGATTCATAAAACATCAGGCTCATTCTTTGTTTTGGGTGAACTGTTTACTTCACTCGAACTGCCCTTTGATGAACCTGCGACGAAACATTGTGGCTCCTGTACCGCCTGTATCGACATCTGTCCGACTCAAGCGATTGTCGAACCGTACATGCTGGATGCACGACGCTGTATCGCCTATCTGACGATCGAATATAAAGGCATTATTCCAGAAGATTTACGACGCGGAATTGGCAACCGTGTTTTTGGTTGTGATGACTGCCAACTGATTTGTCCCTGGAACAGTTTTGCCCAAGTCACCTCGATAGAGGATTTTCATCCGCGTCATGGTCTGGATCAGATGAGTTTACTGGATTTATGGCAATGGGATGAAGCTACCTTTTTAAGTGCGACTGAAGGCAGTCCGATGCGTCGTACGGGTTATCAAAGCTTTATGCGCAATATCGCCATTGGTTTGGGCAATGCACCCTTTGATGGGCAGATTATTCCGGCCCTTCAGCAACAGCGTAATCAACATGATGAAATTGTGCAGGTACATATCGATTGGGCTATTCAAGAACAACTGGCAAAATCCAGTTAATTTTCCATCTTTACCTAGCGTCACAGTTTCACTTAAAAGCCTTACACACCCATGTTTCAGACTATGGCATAAATAAAAATAGTCAGAAATGAAGTGGAGGAAAGATGATGTCATCAAAAAATCCAAATCAAGAACTGCTGGAGCAGCTTCAGCATGACCAGCAGAAGCAACAACAGCAGCAGCCGCAACATGGCCCGATTAATTCCCCAAAAAACAATCAGCATGAACAGGATCAGCGCGTGTTTAACAAGCAGCACCGTAGTGATCTGCATGGCCAGGATATTCATGGAAATCACAGTAATAAATAATCTGGCAACTGAAAAAACAAAGCTCACCTCGTGTGGGCTTTGTCATTTATATAAGGTCATATTTTGCTAATGAAGCAAAAGCTTATTTTTATTAAGATGAACCGAATGATAAATAAGCACAGATAGGGAAAGAGATGAACAGTAGTGATGCGGTACGTAATGATTGGTCACGTGAAGAAATACAAGCTCTATATCAACAGCCTTTAATCGATTTAGTGTTCCAGGCGCAACAGGTTTATCGTGAACATTTCACTGCGAATACCGTTCAGGTGAGCACCCTGCTTTCGATTAAAACCGGTAAATGTCCTGAAGACTGTAAATACTGTTCACAATCAGCGCATTATGATTCCAAACTGGAAGCTGAAAAACGCATTGCAGTCGATAAAGTGATTCAGGAAGCCAAACAGGCGCTGGCATCAGGCAGTTCACGCTTTTGTATGGGGGCTGCATGGCGCAACCCGCATGAACGCGATATGCCTTATGTGCTGGAAATGGTACGTGAAGTTAAAGCACTCGGTCTGGAAACCTGCATGACACTGGGGATGCTAAATGGATCACAGGCTGAACGCTTGAAAGATGCAGGACTGGATTATTACAACCATAATCTGGACACTTCTCGTGAATACTATTCACATATCATCAGCACGCGTAGCTTTGATGATCGTCTGGATACTCTGGATCATGTGCGTCAAGCTGGTATGAAAGTCTGTAGTGGCGGTATTGTGGGTCTGGGCGAAAGTCGTGATGACCGGATTGGTTTGTTATATGAGCTTGCAACTCTGGCAATCCATCCTGAATCTGTGCCAATTAATATGTTGGTGCCGATTGAAGGCACACCGATGGCAGATGTAGAAAAACTGGATGTGATTGAATGGATTCGTACCATTGCCGTAGCCCGCTTGTTGATGCCTAAAAGCTATATTCGCCTTTCTGCAGGGCGTGAATCCTTAAGCGATTCGGATCAGGCTTTGGCATTTATGGCTGGTGCCAATTCTATTTTCTCTGGTGAAAAACTGCTGACGACCCCTAATACATCCCAAGGTCGAGATCAGCAACTTTTTGCAAAATTAGGTTTAGTTGCAGAACAGCCAAAACCAAGTGTTCGCAGTCTGGCTACAGATGCAATGGCAAGCTAATCACTGTTTAAGTTGATGAACTCGCAGAAAAGTTATGTGCAGTAATTAAAATGCCATAACGGGCATTCAGATAATCTCCGACTCGGATTTGATCTACTCCATTGGCATGATGCACCATCAGCGCTTGCGTGACTGCATCATAGCTAAAGGAGTCATAACTATCTTGATGCAGGCTGAGCCAGTGCAGCGTATCTGCCAGGTTGCTGTCGACGATATAGGTATCTGCATGAAAATCTTTACTCATATGCCTGTTCATCGTGATGAAATTTCCCTTTAATTTTAACGGAAATTAGCCCATAACAAGCATAAAAAAGTGAGCCATTGCTCACTTTTCTTGCAAAAACTTTAGTCCTTATTCGTACCGCACTTACGACACTCCCTGTGTTCCCCGATTTCTTGCATTTGCTCATATTCATAAATATGCAAACAAAACAATTTTCTTAAAAGCTGAAGCATCATTGAAACTCCTGTTTAATCATTTTTTTAATACGCTTCTTAAGATATTCCGTCCTGAAACATCATGATTTTTGACTAAAAAATCATCTCATATTAATTAGCATAATTTTTTCAGTTGTAAAATGCATTTCATCTACTTTTCAATTTTTTTTGCAGATATTCTTTGAACTACATCACAATTATTTCATAAATATGAACTTTTTTTTTGATTAAAGAGGATGTTTATGGAATTTAGATAACAAAAGTAATATCTGAGGGAGATGCTTTTTTATTAAGCTGGTAACGAAGAATCTTTATTGAAAGGCAAACTAGAAAAGTTCATTATCAGTGGAGGCAACCCATTTTAAGTCCTTCGAGATAAGAACGACGATCAATTAAGTGAATTGCTTACTTCAGATTTCATAATATCCAAAAACAAAAAACCCCTTATGATTAATGCACGTAAGGGGTTATTTTATATGGTGGGCCCAGACAGACTTGAACTGTCGACCAACGGATTATGAGTCCGCTGCTCTAACCAACTGAGCTATAGGCCCTATATGCTGAAAACTTTATTTATCAATAAGTTCAGGCGTCATGAATACTAGCTAAGATTTTTTGGAAAGACAAGTGCTTTTATAACTGCTTGAACATTTAGGCAGCAATCATAAGCGACTAGTCTTAGCCAAAATTTCAGTTACTTAAGACTTCAGTATAGGAGGCGTATAGAAAAATGAGATACATGCTGCATCATTTAAGACAAATGAGCCTGTCATCTTGAATTTAATCCGGTCTACTAAGGGTAAAACTGATAGATTTAAGGTCTTAGTATATCTATAAGGTATTAAAATTCTTTATTGCTCAGGCAGCACTGTTAAAGGAATAGCCTTGAGCTCAAGAAGATAGAATGACTAGAATTCAGACTTCATTTCTTCGTCTTTATGTAAATCCCGCTTAATTTCGATCAAAGACCATACAATTATAAGCGCAAAAATCAATAAGGAGACTACGAAGGCTGTCATGTACGTCATACTTTTCAATCTCAGAGTAGAAAGAATAAGAAAATAGAAAAGACCTGTATCAGTCTTCTTCTTCGACAAAAGTCTAATAACTAAAGTGTGCTCTGGATAGTCATTTTTTCATCATTTTAAGACTTTTTTTGTATCTACTAATATTTTTAAGATATTAATATTATTTTATTTATATATATTAACTCTTAATCTTGCAGCTTAAAAAGATGAATAAATCATAGATTTTTACATTATTCGCTGATTTTATTGGAAAGCCTATTGACTGTATGGGCGAACAAGATGAAATTATGCAGTTCTCTACATACAGCTTTTACTTATCTGTGCTTATGCTAAATAAATTCCTTGGCGAATCTGCATTTAAACTTGCAGGTTGGCAATATCATGTCGAACCAGATGTGCTTGAAGATAAACAGGTTATTATTGGATTTGAACATACCTCAATGATGGATGCGGTACTGTCAATTGCTCTGTTCCAGATTTACGACCTCAAGGTTCATACCTTAATCAAAAAAGAATTATTTAAAGGACCTTTCAAACCGCTATTAAACGCTGTTGGTGGTATTCCGGTTGACCGCAAGGCCAGTAAAGATATCGTGACCCAGATGGTGGAACATTTTCAGAACAATGAAAAGTTCAATCTGGTCATTGCTCCCGAAGCGACACGAGCCAAACAGGGTGAAGCACGCAAACCGATCCGTACCGGTTTCTGGCATATTGCCAAGGCTGCCAATGTACCGATCGTGTTGTTATACGCCAATTCCAGAACCAAGCAAGGTGGCATTCTTGGCAAGATCTATCCGACAGACCTTGCGCATGACCTGGCTTTGATCAAACAACTGTATAAAGATAAGGTTGGTCTGGATATCGTTATACCAGAGTAAGCTTTTTAAAAGAAAAGCACGGACATAATCAGCGATTTTGCTTTTTATGTCCAAGTCATCTGTCTATATCAATGTATAAATAGAATTATAAATCTCCCTATCCTCTTTCTATTTTTCCTCGATATTGCACTTTTTTTGTTTTTATCCTGAAATCTCAAATCCAGGCACTTTTTTTTAAAAAAACGCTTATGGTAGAATTTCGGCATTCTGATAGGCATACAGCCAATCTACAAGGAGCATAGTTCGCATGGCGGGTCATTCCAAGTGGGCCAATATTAAGCATCGCAAAGCAAAACAAGATGCGAGTCGTGGTAAAGTTTTTACCAAATACATTCGTGAATTAACCACTGCTGCAAAGCTTGGTGGTCCAGATACTGCAAGCAACCCTCGTCTACGTGCTGTGGTTGAAAAAGCATTATCAGTGAATATGACACGTGACGTGATCAACCGTGCCATTCAACGTGGTGCTGGTGGCGAAGATAACGACGACCTGAAAGAAGTGACCTACGAAGGTTATGGTGTAGGTGGTGTTGCGGTTATTGTTGAAACCATGACTGACAACTTGAACCGTACTGTGCCTGACGTACGTCATTGCTTCTCTAAAACTGATGGTAACCTAGGCACTAACGGTTCGGTGGCATTCCTGTTCACGAAACGTGGCGAGATTACTTTTGAAGATGTTTCTTTGGAAGATCAAATCATGGAAGTGGCATTAGAAGCAGGTGCGGAAGACATCGAAGTCACTGAAGATGAAATCCTGGTGATTACTACACCTGAAGCTTTCGGTGATGTTCAAGATGCTTTAACTGCTGCAGGTTTAAAATCTGACAATGCTGAAGTGGTGATGAGTCCTTCAACCAAAGCAGAAATCACCGACATCGATCAAGCGAAAAAAATCATGAAAATGATTGATATGCTTGAAGATCTGGATGATGTACAGAACGTATATACCAACGTTGAATTCTCAGATGCTGTTTTAGCAGAACTTGATGCTTAACTGTCACTGATTCAAAAAACGCACCTTAGGGTGCGTTTTTTTGTGGCTGTCGACCACCCTAGCTTTGATTAAACTTTATTGAGTAATCCGCTACAGTTAAAGACATTATATTCTTTAATGACAAAGCTGGAATGCAGTGCCACCACATGCTCAATTTTTCCAATCCGCTTAAGCAGGATTTCACTATAATTTTCCATATCTCTTGCCACGACTTCAACAATAAAGTCTGCCGACTGACCGGTGACCAAAAAGGCATTAATTACTTCGGGAATACTTTCCAGTTCTTCCAGAAATTTGGCAAAAGTATCGCTATCATGTTTGCTTAAGGATACCTGCAACAGCACATGCAGACTGAAACCTAATTTTTGGTAATTGATTTCACGTTTTAAGCCACTGATAATATTATGATCGATTAAGTGTTTGATCCTACGATGCACCGAACTGACAGATAAATTCACCCGCTCGGACAGTTCATTCAGATTGACATCTTCATGGGTCAATATTTCTAGAATATGTTTATCGAAACGATCCAGTTCCATTTTTATACTCTTATATCAATAATCAATAGATGCAGAAAATTTTGCGCCATCTCTGTTATACAATATTTATTTATTTTTCACAAAATTTTCATATTCTGAAATTTTTTCCCAAATGGGATTTCATTTTATAAATACGGTTTTCAGGAGGGTTTAAATGACCGTTAATCGCATAAATTAAAAACATGACCAATGGTATTTTTGATTAAATCTTTATTTTTAAATTATTTAAATTGGGTAAACATGGCAACAGATAGGCTATTCCTGTCAGCCCCTACACGACTTAACCGTCCATCTTTTACAAGTGTATAGAAATAGATTAAAACAAAGGCGCTTTAAAAACAAAAATAGCGCATTTCAAAAATATTACACAAGGAACGGTCATGGCTTCTAAACTTTTAAGCTTGATAAAAACAAAAGTGAGTCCTGTTTTAACCGTCGAAACCCAAAACGAAGAGCTTATTGGGCGGCTTATTCGGTGGAACGACATCAGGTACCCTCACCAATCTTATTGGCAATCTCACCGGATCCAATACTCAACCTTCAGTCAGCTCATTATTAAATAATCTCCTTTCTGGAAGCAGCCTGAGTACGACAAATCTCAGCAATTTATTAACTCAATTTTCTGGTTCGAATGCCTCAAGTTTAAATATTCAAAGCCTGATCAGTAGCTTAACCCAAACCAATGGTGGTAGCTTTAATATTACCCAGGTCACCAACTTATTAAAGAGCTTAATGGGGAGCAATAGCAGCAGCCTGGATCTTGAGGCTATTTCTCAACTGGTAGGCGGCTTATTGGGCGGCAGTACGGGCAATATTGATATTGGTAAAATTTCTGAACTGGTCGGTGGCCTGATCGGCGGTTCAAGCAATATTGATATCAGTGCGATTGCTAGTCTAGTCGGCAACCTGATTGGCGGGAATGGCGAGATTGATATCGCGCAAATCGCTCAGCTTGTTGGTGGCCTGATTGGCGGTAATGGTGAGATTGATATCGCGCAAATCGCTCAGCTTGTTGGTGGCCTGATTGGCGGTAATGGTGAGATTGATATCGCGCAAATTGCTGAATTGATCGGTGGTTCTGGCGGATTGGGCGGTGTAGATATTGGTGCAATCGCAGGTCTGGTCAGCAACCTGATCGGTGGCAATGGCGAGATTGATATTGCACAAATCGCTCAGTTGGTTAGCGGCCTGATCGGTGGTTCTGGCGGTTTAGGTGATATAGATATTGGAGCAATTGCAGGTCTGGTGGGGGGGTTAATTGGTGGCAATGCAGGCAGTGATTTTGATCTTGGTGCTATTACCGATTTAATTAGCGGCTTTGTAGGCGGAAATGCAACGGGTGGTTTTGATGTCGGTGGCTTCACTGACTTACTGAGCGGTCTAATCGCGAATGGTTCAAATGGCATAGACTTAGGTGGGTTATTGGGTAATCTGAATCTCGGTAGCGATCTGGATTTGGGTGGTATGATCGAAGGTATTTCTTCTGCTTCAAACGGCTTTGACTTAGGCAGTATTGCCGAAGGTGTTGGTCTGTTGGTGGGTAATGGCTCTTCGATTGAATTGCCTGACCTCGGTGATCTTGTCCAAGGTGTGGGTACGACTGATTCCAATATTGACCTGTCTGCTCTCCTGCCGGGCATTAAAGATACGATTCAGAATATTGGCAGTGGCGGTTCTTCATCCGGATTTGATTTTGGTTCACTCCTCAATAATTTTACTAAAAATATTGATATCGACCAGACTAATCCTTGGGGTTAATCATAATCTCATCAAAAAAACGCGCTTCATGCGCGTTTTTTAATTTTGAAAGTAGCGTTTAAACTTATATACCACGCCAGTCTACCCGTGCATTGCGTTCGGTTCGGTAAATACGACAAATATATTCACCCAGTGGTAGCTCATTCAAATACTGCTGATAGTCACGATATTCTTCGGACAAGGTTTCAAAATTTTCTTTTTCCCACGGCGTACCTGGAATCGCCAAAAGCGGTGCCAACATGGAACAGACTGCAATATCCGCCAGACCTAAACGATTTCCGACAAAATAATGCCCACCTTGGCTGACCAGCATCTGATTGAGCTGCTGTACCGCAACATCAATATGCTGTTTGGATTCCGCCACAGTTTCCTCATTCAATGCATAACCCTTGGCCACCATCGCTTTCAACAAAGGTTTAGAAAATTTTTCAAACTGGCGCAGATAACCCTGCTCACCAATTAAAATATCCAGAGATTCATGATCAGAAGTCAGTGCTTGAGAGAGCATCCAGCGACGGACATGACGACCCAATTCCAAAGTAATTTCATTAATTTCTAAAGCTTTATTTCGAAAATACCCTTCTGCGTGCAGTAAACGATGTTCTGGATAAGTATCATCCAAATACAGAGCAATCTGGGTGGAATCTGCGATCCATCGATCCTGATCACGCAAAATAGGCAGACGATTCTGGCCTGTTTTCAGGCGGGCAAAAGCGCGGTGTACCCCGGGTATCAGATTGTGAGCAACATAGTACAGCTCTTTATGGTCCAGCATCCAACGTGCTTTTTCGCAAAAGTGAGATAAAGGAAACTGGTATAAAGTTCGCATGTATGCTCCATGTTTATCGTTATTGGATCAGGGCGTGTAGGCCGCTGTTTTATTCAGATACTTTAGTCACTCACTTTTAGAAAAACAATGTGATTTTTATTCAAAAGTAAAATACTGGCTGATTATTCCTCTATGGTTGGTGGACTCACTACACATCCCGGAAAGCTCAGCGAGTCATTTTAGGTCGCCAGAAGCATTTGATTGCAATAAACCACAAGCACATGACCTGACTTTAGTCATGCTTTCATGTAAAATCGGGGGCAATTTTTATATAACGCTTTTGTGAGTTATTTCATGGGTTTTAATTGCGGTATTGTCGGCTTGCCGAACGTTGGTAAATCTACACTTTTCAATGCCTTAACCAAAGCTGCTATTGCTGCAGAAAACTTCCCTTTCTGTACGATCGAACCAAACACCGGAATTGTACCTGTTCCTGATCCACGTTTAGACAAATTGACTGCAATTGTTAAACCGCAACGTGTTATTCCGACTTCTATGGAGTTTGTAGACATCGCAGGTCTGG
This sequence comes from Acinetobacter sp. RG5, assembly GCF_031844265.1. Taxonomy (GTDB): domain Bacteria; phylum Pseudomonadota; class Gammaproteobacteria; order Pseudomonadales; family Moraxellaceae; genus Acinetobacter. The sequence goes on from NZ_JAUZUV010000004.1 coordinate 75,397, forward strand.
TAGCAGGTGCTTCTAAGGGTGAAGGCTTGGGTAACCAGTTCCTGGCCAACATTCGTGAAACTGATGCAATTGCTCACGTTGTGCGTTGTTTTGAAGATGAAAACGTGATTCATGTGAATGGTCGTATTGATCCACTAGATGACATTGCTACGATTAATACCGAACTTGCGCTTGCAGACTTGGATGCTGTAGCCAAAGCGATTACGCGTTTGACTAAATCTGCTAAGGGTGGCGACAAAGAAGCGCTAGCTACTAAAGCAGTTCTGGAAAAAATCCAGCCTTTACTGGATGAAGGTAAACCGGCTCGCGCAGCGGACCTAGATGATGACGAACGCAAGCTGGTTCGTGGCTTTGGTTTAATGACGCTTAAACCAACGATGTACATTGCTAACGTTGCTGAAGACGGTTTTGAAAACAACCCGCATTTAGATGCAGTGCGAAAATTGGCCGCTGAAGAAAATGCGATTGTGGTTCCACTTTGCAACCAGATTGAAGCTGAAATTTCATTGCTTGAAGATGAAGACCGTGCTGAATTCCTTGAAGCAATGGGCATGGAAGAACCGGGTTTAAACGTTGTAATTCGTGCAGGTTATTCATTACTGGGCCTACAAACTTACTTCACCGCGGGCGTGCAAGAAGTTCGTGCCTGGACCGTAAAAGTTGGCGCAACTGCACCACAGGCAGCAGGCGTGATTCATACCGACTTTGAAAAAGGCTTTATCCGTGCAGAATGTATCGCTTATGATGATTTCGTGCAGTACAACGGCGAAGCCGGTGCGAAAGAAGCAGGTAAATGGCGTCTAGAAGGTAAAACTTACATCGTTCAGGATGGCGATGTTTTACACTTCCGTTTTAACGTTTAAGTCGTTGCTGTTTGAAAAAGCTCCCTTCTTGGGGGCTTTTTTTATTACTTTTAAAAAGAGGATTCATACGTATAACAACCTTTCTGAAAGCGCATAAGATCAACACATATTAACAATAATGATAACTATTCTCATATATAAATATTAAATTAGAGCGTATCTTAAATCTAATGAAAAATAACCTAATTCCATTCTTACAAAGGAATCCTGCCAATGAGCTACACCTTGCCTGCACTGCCTTATGCTTATGATGCGCTAGAGCCTCATATCGATAGCAAGACTATGGAAATTCATCATAACAAGCATCATCAAACCTATATCAATAATATCAATGCAGGAATCGCGGGTACAGAGTGGGAAGATTTATCAGTCGAAGCATTAATTAGCAAATTCAATGAAGTGCCCGAGCAACTCAAACAGAACGTGACCAACAATGCCGGTGGACATGCCAATCATTCCCTGTTCTGGACAGTGATGAGTCCAGACGGCGGTGGTCATCCCGAAGCTGAAATTGCCAAAGCGATCGAACATGAATTAGGAGGATTCGAGGCATTTAAAGAAGCGTTTACCCAAGCAGCGCTTAGCCGTTTTGGTAGTGGTTGGGCCTGGTTAAGTATGGCGCCAGATCAAACGCTTATTGTAGAAAGTAGCGCCAATCAGGATTCTCCGCTGATGCATCGCAATATTCCCCTTTTAGGTCTGGATGTCTGGGAACATGCCTATTATTTACAGTATCAAAACCGTCGTCCGGAATATATCTCAGCTTTTTTCAATGTCGTGAACTGGAAAGAAGTAAATCGTCGTTATCTGGAAGCGTTAAACGCACTTTAAATCTTTGAGGAGATCTGCCATGTCTACACGTATGCTGATTCAACGCATGATTGGCAGCACCCTGCTGATCTGCGGTGTCATGGTGCTTTTATTAGAACATGTGTGGATGCCCTATTTTTAAAGTTTATTTTGCTAAAAAAGCCAGTCATTCAGACTGGCTTTTTATAAGTACATTTAAATGGGCAAAGGTTTATTGCATATTGGCAATTGCAGTACCTTTTTGCTTAGGATCGGTATTTCCGAGTGCAGGATGGGCAATGGCATTCTGACATTGCAGTTTATCCCGCTCATAATCCGCCTGTTTTTGTTGCAGGCTGTTGCCATTTTCCATGGTCGTCCGCGCCCAGATTTCCAGACTGGTCAAAGCTTTACGACACAGAGCATATTTGCCTTCGGTCACCGAATCGGTCATTTTGACATTAATACGCCAGTCTGTACTCAATTTACGTGCTGGTTGACGTACCTGTGTTTCCAGCTGATCCACTTCTTTATTATAGACCAGTGGATCCACTTCATTGATCAGTTGCCATGCGGCATTGGCATAAGTCGTCGCATCATTAGTCAATTTAGGTGCCGGTTTAATTTCTGGCTTATCAGTCGATTGACTGTCATTCCCACACGCTTGTAACAATATTGCCGTGCTTATTAAAGCAGCAGTCAGCATCGCACGTGTCTTGAACATCCACATATCAGGCTCGCCAATTTAAACATTTCGGCACTATGCTATTAAATTCACGTAGAATACACAATCTTCATTTGACCCATCGTTCAACTCTCCTTCAAGGTGTGTCGTGTCTGAACCGAATCAACTCGCTACGCAACCTGCTGGCTTCTGGCAAGGTGCAAAAGATAGCCAAGCGATTATCTTCACTTATTTACCGGTGTCGTTTGCTTTTGGTGTGTCAGCTACTCAGTTTGGCTTTACCGCTTGGGAAGCACTGTTCCTGTCCTGTTCGATGTATGCAGGTGCCAGCCAGTTCCTGGTAGTTGCGCTCTTAGGCAGTGGTACATCTATCTGGATGACGGCATTAACCGTGATTGCCTTAGACATTCGTCATCTGCTTTATGGCCCTGCGTTACAAAATCTGATTCAAGACCGGCTGAATTTAAAGAAAACGGCAATCTGGTCTTGGGGTTTGACCGATGAAGTTTTTGCCTCCGGCATGATCAAGCTCTCGCAACGGCGACAGGAATGGTCAGAATCCTGGATGCTCGGTTTAAGCCTGTTTAGCTGGATGTCCTGGGCACTCGGATCTTTCCTCGGTGGATTGTTTGCCGATCAGGTCAGTAACCTGCCGCAATTCTTACAGGCTGCGCTGGATTTCTTGTTACCTGCGCTGTTCCTGAGCTTCTTGTTAGCCGCTTTTGAGAAAAAACATACTTTTGTTGTAGCTGTCACAATTCTGGTGTCTGCGATTGCCTGTTATTTTATCGACCTGTCTGCCGCGATCTTTATCGGTATCAGTTCTGGTATTTTCGCCGGCTTGTTTAAGCACTATATTTTGAAGCAGCCAGATCCTGAACACGCAGGAGATCAAGCATGAATCTAGAGATTATTCTGGTCGGAATTTTAGTCGGAATCGCCAATTTTGCCTCGCGCTTTGGTCCGTTTTTTGTCATTCAAAAATTTCAGCAAGGTTCGCAAAAACGCGGAGCGTTGTGGCTAAAAATTGCCTTGGGTTCAATTGGCATCGCTGCGATCAGCTCCATGTTGGTAGTTGCTACCCTGCCGCCTTTATTAGAAACACCGAATAAAAGTTTTGCGATGCTGGTTGGCTTTATTGTGCTCACGGCTTTGTACTTTAAGTTTAAACGGATCGTGATGGCGACACTGACCGCAGCACTGACCTATGGGTTGGTTTACACCTATGTTGCAGTACCCTTTTAAGCTTTAACTAGTTGATCAATTGAAACAAAGACTTATGCTAAACTCATAGTATAGGTCTTTTTTATATAACAATAAAAACAAGGAAGGATGCGCATGTTTGAGGTCAAACAGGTGATTGAAGGCAAAATCTTTATTCATCATCGGCGCGATGAAATGTTAACCGTATTCCATCGACATGAAGTGCCGGCACAATATTTTGAATGTTTTATCAATGCTCAAAATTTTACCGGACATTTTGTCGAAATACATGCTCAACCAGCAGATCAAGTTCGGGTGGTTTATATTAAAAAGAATAGCACCCATCAAATTATTGCTATGCTTAATCAGAGCCAATACGTGCTGCATCTTCATCCTTTGACATTGATTTTAGGTAAATGGAGCTTCAGACATCGTGTCCTGCCGAATATTCTAAAAATTTTTGCTGGTTTATTTGCGCTCCTTTTTATTCTTTTTTCAGCTACCGCCTTTTCAGCAGATCAGTTCCAGCTCACCACCATCTTGCGAGACTGCATTCAATTCACAGTTTTTGGGCTACTGTTATTTTTGCTGTGCTTTGTACTGCCTTTTGTATTGCCCTATGCGTATTTCCTGCATGTTCGTACATTACGTCTGTTAAAGATGCTAAATATCAATACTGAACAAGTTGCACAAATAGAAAAGCTCAAGTCTCAAAGCGAGATTTATCTTCTGCAAACGCAGTCTGACAGCGATGTGAAAATGACAGCGCCTCCTTATTAAAATCTAGAAAAACTTTATAAATAAAACTGTTGGTCAATATCACAATTTTGTATGAATCTTGGCTTAACTGTCGGCTCAGTTCTGCTATGCTAAAAGTCCATAAAATCAACCATGGATGATCCACATGAGCGTGACTATTGGTACTCCCCTTCAATCTTCTGCCTATAAAGTTCTATTATTGGGTTCTGGTGAACTGGGCAAGGAAGTGGTGATTTCACTACAACGCCTTGGAGTCGAAGTTCATGCTGCTGACCGTTATGATCATGCCCCTGCCATGCAGGTTGCGCATTATTCCTATACCTTGAATATGGCAGATGCTGTAGAACTCAAACAACTCATCAATCAAATCCAGCCACATTTAATTGTTCCTGAAATTGAAGCGATTGCGACCGAAGTTCTGCTTGAAATAGAAGCCCAGAACATTGCTACAGTCATTCCTTCTGCTAAAGCCGTCAATCTGACCATGAACCGTGAAGGTATTCGTCGTCTGGCTGCGGAAGAACTCGGTCTGCCAACTTCAGCTTACCGTTTTGCCGACAGTTTAGAATCCTTCCGCGCGGCCTGTGACGATGTCGGCTATCCAAACTTTGTGAAACCGGTGATGTCATCTTCAGGCAAAGGTCAGTCTCGTGTTACCCGTTTTGATGAAGTCGATGCTGCCTGGGAATATGCGCAAACCGGTGGCCGGGTCAATCAGGGTACTGTGATTGTAGAATCACAAATTGACTTTGATTTTGAAATTACCTTATTGACTGTTCGTGCAAAAAATCCAGAAACCGGCGAAATCGAAACGTCTTATTGCGACCCGATCGGACATCGTCAGGACTCAGGTGATTATGTGGAAAGCTGGCAGCCTCAACCGATGACTCCAGCCGCGCTGGAAGAATCCAAGCGTATTGCCAACAAGGTCACCACAGCACTTGGTGGTTGCGGAATCTTTGGTGTAGAACTCTTTGTAAAAGGCGACAAAGTATGGTTTAGTGAGGTTTCTCCGCGTCCACACGATACTGGACTGGTGACTTTAGCCTCCCAATTTCAAAGTGAATTTGAGCTGCATGCACGTGCTATTTTAGGCTTGCCGGTGAATACTGCACGACATAGTGTGGCTGCCAGTGCGGTAATTTATGCTGGAGTAGATGGCCGTAATCTTTCATTTTCTGGCCTGAATCTTGCTTTAGCAGACGGCAATACCGATTTGCGCCTGTTTGGTAAACCAGAAGGTTTTAAACGTCGTCGTATGGGCGTTGCCACGGCACGTGCAGAAACTATTGAACAGGCACGTGAACTGGCCCTCCAGGTCGCCAACCAAGTTAGCGTCAACCAAAACTAAGCTAAAATACCAACGGACGACTGTACATGATCAACACCCATCCACTGCTGAATTACGCTAAAAGCAACCATGACATTAAAGCCATCAATCAATGGCGCAGTGATGTCGAAAATCAGCTTCAGGAAAGTTTTGAAAATGGCCAGTCGATTCGGGATATTATTCTGGCGCGTTCCAACCTGATTGATGAAGCATTGCAGTTTCTCTGGCAGCATGCCGAACTGGATCAAACTGATTTGGCCCTGTTTGCAGTCGGAGGCTATGGCCGTCGTGAAATGCTGCCTTATTCTGATGTCGACATCATGATCTTGTCAGAAGACGAGATTAACCCGGAACAGGAACAACTGATTTCTACATTCATTTCATCGCTTTGGGACGTGGGGAATTTCAAACCCGGTATCAGTGTCCGCACCATCAATGAATGTGTCAATCAGGCCAGCAGTGATCTGACCGTCGCCACCACCCTGATCGAAGCCCGCCTGATTATTGGCAATGAAAACCTGTGTAGATGGCCACGTCGTATCGTGTCACGTACCTGGACTGACAAAACTTTTTTTGATGCCAAGATGGATGAGCAGCATAAACGCTATGCTCAGCACAACAATACCGAAAGCAATCTGGAACCGGATATTAAAAATGCGCCGGGTGGCATCCGTGATATCAACCAGATTGGCTGGATTGCCAAACGGCATTTCCGCGTCAATCGCATTTATGATCTGGTACATCTCGGTTTTATTTCAGAATTTGAACTCGGTGTGCTTGAGGAAGCCGAAAGTTTCCTCTGGGAAATCCGTCATCACCTGCACCGCCTGACCAAGCGCGATGAAAACCGCTTATTGTTCGATTATCAGCGTGATATTGCTGCCAAATTTGGCTATGTACGTGAAGAGGCGCATCATCCGAACTATCCAATTGAACAGTTCATGAAGCGCTATTATCGCAGTGCACAGCAAGTGTCTACGCTGAACGAAATGCTGCTGGCCTATTTTAATGAATCGGTCATTACGCCACGTTTACCGCAATATGAACGCCAGATCGAAGAAATCAACCAGAACTTTAAACTGGTCGATGGCAAACTGGCTGTGCAGCATCACAAGATTTTCTCGGAAAATCCAAACGCAATTCTGGAAATTTTCTATTTACTAGCCAATCGTCCTGAGATCGAAGGTATTCGTGCGCGTACTTTACGCCTGCTGACCCTGGCTGGAAAACGCATTGATCAGGATTTTCGTGATAATCCGGTGCATCAGGCGCTATTTATGGCGATTATCCGTTCACCGCATCGACTCTACGATACTATGGTCGCGATGAAGCGTTATGGTGTGCTTGGAAATTACATCCCGGCCTTTGGACAGATTCTGGGACTGATGCAATATGACCTGTTCCATATCTATACGGTCGATGCACATACCTTATTGCTGCTGCGTAATTTAAACCGCTTTAAAGAACCTGAATTTGCCAAGGAATTTCCGGTGGTCAGTTCAGTGTTTCAGCGTCTGACCCGTCGTGACATAGTCTATCTGGCAGCAATTTTCCATGATATTGCTAAAGGTCGTGGCGGTGACCACAGTGAACTCGGTGCCAGCGACGCGATTAAATTCTGCCGTAGCCATGGCTTTACTGAACGCGAAAGTAATCTGGTGGCCTGGCTGATCCAAAATCATCTGATGATGTCGGTGACTGCCCAGAAAAAAGATATTTCCGATCCGGATGTGGTCAAAGAATTCGCCGAAAAAATGGGTGACATGGAACATCTGGACTATCTGTACACCCTAACAGTCGCCGATATTAACGCCACCAATCCGAAGCTGTGGAATACCTGGCGCGCTTCGCTGATGCGTCAACTATATACTCAGGCACGTGACGTAATCCGTTCTGGTCTGGGCCGTCCGGTTGATTATCAAATGCTGATTGAAGATACTAAATTTGCAGCCAGTGAACTTCTGGTTCAGGACTTCTCACTGGATGAAGTAGAAAAAGTCTGGCAGGAACTTGGTGATGACTATTTCCTCAAAGAAACAGCAGATGAAATTGCCTGGCATACCCGTGCCATTTTACAACACGGCGATAATCCTGCCCCACTGGTGCTGATGCGGGCGCACCGTAAATATGCGCAGGATGCGGTACAGATCTTTATTTATACGCAGGATCAACCCAACCTGTTTGCCACCACCGTGGCTATTCTGGATCGTATGAATCTGGATGTACAAGACGCACGGATTATTACAGCGACTAAAGCCTTCAGTCTGGATACCTATGTAGTACTGGACCGTTTTGGTACCTTATTGACCGATCCGGAACGCGAAGCCACAGTGATTGAAGCTCTGAAAGATGCCTTGAGTCATTCTGATGAATATCCGGGCCTGATGCAGCGCCGGATTCCGCGTCAATTACGTCATTTCGATATTGAAAATACAGTCGATATTAGTATCAATCCTGCCTTGAATCAAAATATGGTCGAAATCGCTACTCTCGATCATCCTGGTTTACTTGCCAAAATCGGTGGTTTATTTATGATGCAAGGCCTGGATATCCACTCTGCCAAAATTGCTACACTTGGCGAACGTGCCGAAGACATATTTTTTGTCACCAAAAAAGATGGCAACCCTATGACACCTGAAGAATCTGCTGAATTTGCAGCTGCACTTAAAACTGCACTGGATGAAGCCTCTCATCAGGTTTGTAGTCAACACTCACATTAAAACGCGGTTACTTATTCATGAACTCTAGCTTGTCTCTACTGCACCCTTATCCGTTTGAAAAGTTAAATCAGCTTTTTGCGGATATCCAGCCTGCAAATATGCCCTTAATTCCCCTGTCGATTGGTGAACCAAAGCATCCTGCACCGGAGTTTGTGAAACAAGCGATTATTGATAACTTTAAACATTTATCGACCTATCCAAACAGTAAAGGCCTGCCTGAGCTACGCGAAAGTATTGCCCAATGGCTGACACGCCGTTTTAAGCTCAATAGCATTAGTACAGACAGCAATATCCTGCCTGTTTCCGGTACGCGTGAAGCGATTTTCTCGTTTGTACAGGCTTTGGTGAATCGTGAAGATGCAACTTATGTGGTGATGCCAAATCCGTTTTATCAGATTTATGAAGGCGCAACACTGCTCGCAGGGGCCAAACCTTATTTCATCAACTGTACTGAGGAAAATAACTACCTTGGTGACTTTGATGCTGTTCCGGCAGAAGTCTGGGAAAAAACTGCACTGCTATTTGTCTGTACCCCGGGCAATCCAACCGGTGCAGTGCTGTCGAAAGAACAGTTTAAAAAACTGATTGCCCTGTCGGATCAATACAACTTTGTGATTGCTTCAGATGAATGTTATTCAGAACTCTGGTTTGATCAGGCACCCGTAGGTTTACTGGAAGTTTGTGCTGAAATCGGCCGGGATGACTATAAAAACTGTGTGGTGTTCCATTCACTGTCTAAACGCTCTAACCTCCCAGGCATGCGTTCAGGTTTTGTTGCCGGTGATGCCAGCCTGTTAAAACCTTATTTGCAATACCGTACTTACCACGGCGCAGCGATGCCGGTTCAGCACCAGTTAGCTTCAATTGCTGCCTGGGATGATGAAGCACATGTGGAAGAAAACCGGGTGCAATACCGTGCCAAGTTTGATTTATTCCAGAAAGAACTCGGTCATCTGCTGCCACTCAAAAAACCGGATGCAGGTTTCTATTACTGGTTAAAAGTCGACAATGATGAAGCCTTTGCCAAACGTTTGATGGAAGAAGCACATATTAAAGTTCTTCCGGGTCGTTATTTATCCCGCGATACCGAACAAGGTAATCCGGGTGAAAATCATGTGCGTTTAGCACTCGTAGCCGATCTGGCGCAATGTGAAGAAGTCATTCAACGCCTGAAAGCCATTCTCTAAGTTTAAGTCATCACTAAAAAACCCACTTTAGATAAGTGGGTTTTTTAATTAACATTAGATGAGCTCTATTTTTATTTCATACTGATAAAATAACACAGAGTCTTACAACACTTTGGCAATTTCATCCTCAAGATCTTCAGGCTTGGTGGTCGGAGCAAAACGGTTCAATACCTTGCCATCACGCCCGATCAGGAACTTGGTAAAATTCCATTTAATTCCATTGCCTAAAATACCTTTGGAATTATTAGTTAAATATCGAAAAATGGCGTGCGCTTCAGGGCCTTTGACATCCACCTTGGAAAACATCGGGAAAGATACCCCGTAATTCTTCTGGCAAAATTCACCAATCTGTTCATTGGAACCCGGATCCTGGCCGCCAAACTGGTTACATGGAAATCCCAAAATTTCCAGACCTTGATCTTTATATTTTTCGTAAAGTTTTTCTAATCCTGAAAACTGTGGGGTAAAACCACACTTACTCGCTGTATTGACGATCAAAAGCACCTTGCCTTCATAATCTGCAAGTGGCTTGCTTTTGCCATCTAACAATTCAGCTTCGAACTGATAAATGTTAGTCATGGATAGGTTTCCTCATCATTTTTTTCTTGTGTTTCTAAGTCCAAAGAAGCCGAGTTGACACAATAACGCAAACCGGTCGGTTCTGGGCCATCCGGGAAAACATGCCCTAAATGTGCGTCACAATGATGACAAACAATCTCAGTTCTGACCATTCCGTGTGAAGTATCAGGTAATTCTTCTACCACCGAACTGCTGACAGGACGGTAGAAACTTGGCCAGCCACAGCCGCTGTCATACTTGGTCTCCGACGAGAACAATGGCGTGCCGCAGCAACGACATACATAAGTGCCATCTTGCTTGGTATTCCAGTATTTTCCAGTAAATGCCGGCTCGGTTCCCTTCTCGCGCGTAATGCGAAACTCCTCAGGTGATAACTCTCTTTGCCATTCCCGGTCTGATTTATTGAGTTTTCCCATGATCACATACCTTTTTATCTTGCTATTTAAAATAGGATAATCCTATATTTACGTGATTCATTTTAAAAATTCTAGTCTTTATTCAACATTTTACAAAAGACATATAATGCCCAAAAAAAGCAAAAAGAAAGCAAATATAAAAATAAAAGTAAGCAATTTTTACATTAAATGTTTTTTAGTGAGCAAATTTAATGGTATTCTTAGCTCTAAATTTGCTCAGGATTAAAAAATGTCGCAAAAAAAGAGCGTAATTTTTAAAAATCTGCTGCCTGTGATCAAACAATATCAGCAGCTTGGATTTACGCATGAAAAAATTGTTGCACTACTTCGAGATGAACATGATCTCGATCTAGTCACAACTGAGACATTTAAAAGTTATTTATATCGTTATGCAAAAGTGACCTCCACTCCATCCGAGAACATCAAAATGCCGAACACTTTCCAATCCCCTCGCGAAATCAAGAAATCATCCAAGCTTGATCATGTTTGCTACGACATTCGCGGACCTGTGTTACGAGCGGCCATCGAGATGGAAGAAGCTGGTCACAAAATTATTAAATTAAATATTGGTAACCCTGCCCCATTCGGTTTTGAAGCACCACAAGAAATTATCAACGATGTGGCTTTAAACCTGCCGAATGCGATTGGCTACACGGATTCCAAAGGGATTTTCCCGGCGCGTAAGGCGATCTGTCAGTATTATCAGCAAAAAGGCATTCTAGATATGCACGTCAATGACGTCTATATCGGTAATGGTGTGTCTGAACTGATCGTGATGGCCATGCAGGGTCTGCTGGATGATGGCGATGAAATGCTGATTCCAATGCCAGATTATCCACTCTGGACGGCGGCAGTGAATCTATCTGGCGGTACAGCGATTCACTATAAATGTGATGAAGAAAATCACTGGTATCCAGATATTGCTGATATGGAAAGCAAAATCACGCCAAATACCCGTGGTATTGTGATTATTAACCCGAATAACCCGACCGGTTCGGTTTACCCACGTCATGTGTTGCAGCAAATCGTCGACTTGGCCAAGAAATATGACCTGATTTTATTTGCTGATGAAATCTACGACAAAATTATTTACGATGGAATCGAGCATGTTGCTGTAGCAGCTCTGGCTGGCGATCAGCTCTGTGTTTCGTTTAACGGTTTATCTAAAGCCTATCGTATTGCTGGTTTCCGTTCCGGCTGGATGGCCATTACCGGCGATAAAGCACGTGCCGCAGACTATATCGAAGGTTTGGATATGCTGGCATCGATGCGTTTGTGTGCCAACCATCAGGCTCAATATGCGATTCAGACTGCACTGGGCGGTTATCAGTCGATTAATGACCTAATTCGCCCAGGTGGGCGTTTATATGAACAGCGCAATATTGCCTGGGAAATGCTGAACGAGATTCCAGGTGTATCTTGTGTCAAGCCTGAAGGTGCAATGTACTGTTTCCCGAAACTGGATCCGAATGTGTATCCAATTCAGGACGATGAAAAACTGATGCTGGATTTGTTACGTGCAGAGAAAGTACTTTTGGTACAAGGTACAGGCTTTAACTGGCCGACACCGGATCATTTCCGTGTAGTATTCCTGCCGGCTGAAAATGAACTGCGTGAAGCCATTACCCGTGTTGGCCGTTTCCTGGCCAAGATGCGTTAACTCTTGAAATAGACAATATAAAAAACCGCGTTGAGACGCGGTTTTTTATTTCTCTGAAAAAATTCAGGCTTTTGACTGATGAAATCTTAAAAATCATACCGGTTTCTTTGAGCAAATTTCTGCATTCAATGGTTTCTTCTCAGGCAATTCCCCCTCAATCATGAAAATTCATGTTATTTTTTGAACAAATATAAAATTCTATGAGTACACGGATGTCCTCAAACACAATGAAGCTCAGCCTGTTTCTCTGCCTTAGTATGTGCTTGGGCATTGGTATTCTTCGTTTCTCTTATACTGCCCTGTTACCTGGCACACGCGAAGCCTTTGGCTGGAGTACAGATTTTGCCAGCCTCTTGGGCAGTGCCAATTTGCTGGGTTATTTGATCGGTGCATTTACTGCCATGCGCTTGCCTCAAGACCGCAGCATGAGTACCTATATTCAAATTTCAGCCTTCGCTGGCATGTTCAGCCTGATGTGTTGTGCATTTTCTGGTTTTTCTGAAGCTTGGTATATCGCTTGGCGTATTATTTCCGGGATCAGCGGTGGACTGATGATGATCTTATCGCCGAGTGTGGTTGCACAGTGCTGTGAACTTCAAGACCGTCTTAAAATCAACTTTATTGGTTTTAGCGGAATTGGAGTAGGGGTTTTAATTGCAACCCTGTTTCTGCCCTATCTGGATCAAATTTCCATACAGACGGCCTGGCTAATCTTATGTGGTTTTGCTTTGCTTATCTGTATCGTTTTAAGTTTTCTGATTCAGAAATTTAAGCCGTATTTGTCCGCACAAGCGCCTTCGGTTATCTCTACTCTATCTTTGAATAGCATCTTTTATAGTTTACTGACGGTCTACGCGTGTAGTGCATTCGCTTATATACCGCATTCACTCTTCTGGATTGATTATTTAAGCCAGCAGTTGGGATTGAGCTTGTTCTGGATTAATTTCAACTGGATTCTATATGGACTAGGTAGTGCTTTAGGCGCCTTGAGTGCTTATGCACTGGCCAGAAAATGGGGTAATTTTGTTGCCCTAAAAATTCTTTATAGTCTTTATATTGTGGCTATTTTTATTGCAACCCTAGATGCCAGCCCATTGCTTACTTTTAGCTCTTCCTTTTTTACCGGGATGCTAAATCCGGCTGTGGTGTTCCTGACCTCCTATACCATTTTGCAACTGTATGGACTGGCTTATAAAAAGCTCTGGAGTATTGCCACCTTGTGTTTTGCCTCGATTCAGCTAATCGGTGGGCTCAGTTTTAGTGCGCTGCAATATTTTGGATTGAGCTATCATCAACAGTTCATACTGGCCACATTTGTTCTTTTATTAGGAACGTTACAATTGTTCTGGTACACACGTCCTGTCAGACTCAAATCTGAACAACAAACTCTGCCAATTTCTGCTCATGGAGAAGGGACTAAATAAGGATAAGGATTGGTTGCTCCTTGCCCACCTAAATAAATCCCATAATGTAAATGCGGCGGGGTATTTTTGGCATTACCTGTATTCCCCACATAAGCGATGACTTCACCTGCCTCAACCCAGTCGCCTTCCTGAATATGTTCTGCATAGTCATCCAGATGTGCATAATAATGTTGGCTCATATTTGGACCGGTCACCCAGATGATTTTTCCACCCAGATTGTTGGTGCCAATCCTACGCACAATACCTGGGGTCGCGCTAAATACTGGCGTACCGCGTTTGGCAAAAATATCCGTCCCTTCGTGTTTACGACCGTCACTACGCGCTGCTCCCCAAGTATCATTAATCTGACCAACTCTGACGCCTTCAACCGGAATCTGTAGCGGAGCTTCTAACTGGGCTCTCTGTAATTGCCAATACAGATAAGGGCTTTTCCAACCTGCTGCTTCACCTGAAGGCGGTGGCTGACAGGCAGTTAGTAGAAAACCTATAGATAACAGTAAGCTTATAATCCGAAGAAATTTCACCAATATTCGCATTAAATTAAATAGATGACTTTTATCTTAATCACAACCGCCTAATTTAAAGTCACAATCCTGTTATTTTTAGTGATGATTTTATACAAGCATTCAAATAACAAAACCCTCAAATGAGGGTTTTGTTATTTTAGGTGGATAGGAGATTATCTACGTTTTTTAGCACGAGATGGTTTCGATGGTTGTTGCTGTTGTTGCTGTTGCTGCTCTTCATTCTGAGCATTGTCCTGCTTGTCTTTTTGTTGGACCTGCTTATGTCTCGCTTTAGCTTTAGCCATGATTTACTCCTTTGGAGAAACGTCTCTATATCACTGGAAGTTCCATTCATCACTGTAACGTTTATACAAAATAAGCCAATCGCTGAGCTGTATCCAAATACGTCAATGTAATACAGTGTTTACTAAGTTATTCAGCTTAGAACGAATCATTTCTAGGCTCATTACACTTCTTACATGATCTTGCAGCCTGATACTTATTTTAACGTTTAACCTTAAACCGTTCAGCCTTTGCTTCCCAATAAAGTGATAAAAAAACCCGCCGTAATTGCGGGTTTTTTTATTCATAAATTGCATCGCAATTTTAGGCATCCATATTAGCAATGATCGCTTCACCAAACTCAGAACAACGTAGCAAGGTCGCACCTGGCATCAGACGCTCGAAATCATAGGTCACCGTTTTTGCCGCAATCGCACCCGAAATCCCCTTGATGATCAGGTCGGCAGCTTCTGTCCATCCCATATCACGCAGCATCATTTCTGCAGACAGAATAATCGAACCTGGATTCACTTTATCCTGCCTGGCATATTTAGGCGCTGTGCCGTGGGTTGCTTCATAGACTGCAATCGAACCGCCAATATTGGCACCCGGTGCAATTCCAATCCCACCAACCTCCGCAGCCAGCGCATCAGAAATATAGTCACCATTTAAGTTGAGTGTCGCAATCACAGAATAATCCGCCGGGCGCATCAGGATTTGCTGCAAGAAGGCATCTGCAATAACATCTTTAATAATAATGTCTTTGCCTGTTCTTGGATTTTTGATTTTAACCCACGGACCACCATCTAAAAGCTCACCGCCGAAACGTTCCAATGCGACCTCATAGCCCCACTCTTTAAATGCTCCTTCGGTGTATTTCATGATATTGCCTTTGTGCACCAAGGTCACACTCGGCTTGTCATTTTCAATGGCGAACTGAATCGCTTTACGCACCAGACGCTGGCTACCTTCTTTGGAGACAGGTTTGATCCCGATCCCACAATTGTCTTCAAAGCGGATGTTGGTTACACCCATTTCTTCTTTCAAAAACTTGATAACCTTTTTCGCTTCCTGAGAATCTGCTTTCCATTCAATACCGGCATAAATATCTTCTGAATTCTCACGGAAGATCACCATATCGGTCAGTTCCGGATTATGTACTGGCGAAGGTACCCCTTCAAACCAGCGCACCGGACGTACACAGACATATAAATCCAGTTCCTGACGTAAAGCCACATTCAAGGAACGAATACCACCACCGACTGGCGTGGTCAGTGGACCTTTAATCGATATCACATAATCGCGCAGTGCTTCGAGAGTTTCTTCAGGCATATAGGTGCCGTAAATTTTGTCAGCTTTTTCACCGCAGTAGACTTCCATCCATTCGATGGAACGCTTCCCGGCGTATGCTTTTTGCACAGCAGCATCTACCACAGTTCGCATTGTTGGTGTAATATCTGCACCAATTCCATCCCCTTCGATAAATGGGATAATTGGATTATTTGGTACGTTGAGTGACAGGTCTGCATTAACGGTAATTTTGGTACCATCCACAGGTACTACGATTTTTTGATATCCCATTATTAGTATTCTCCCGGATGCCGCTGACAAATCTAAAATAATTGCCAATTAGGCAATACTTTCAACTGTTCTTAACGCATAATATTCTAATCCAGATTTGTTGTTTTTGAGATTTATACGGGAAATAACTAAATTTCCCTTTTAAATAAACCTCTACATTTTTTAAATTAATGTAATTATAGAAGTTATTTCCTATGAAAATCGTCATTCTAAACAAACCTTATGACGTCCTCTCCCAATTCCGTGCGGATGAAAAGCACCCAACCATGGCTGATTTTGTCAACGACAAAGATTTACGTCTTGCGGGTCGTTTGGACATGGACTCAGAAGGTCTGGTTTTCCTCACCGATCACGGTGGTCTCAACCAATATATCACCAATCCTGCCAATAAAAAGTTTAAAACTTATATGGTGCAAGTGGAAGGTGATGTGACCGAAGAAGCACTTGAACAGCTTCGTAAAGGCGTTGAACTGAAAGATGGCATGACGCTTCCTGCACGTGCTGAAAAAGTGTCTGAACCTGAATGGTTATGGGAGCGTAATCCTCCTGTACGTTTCCGTGCCTCTGTTCCAACATCTTGGGTTGAGATTTCGATCTGTGAAGGTCGTAACCGTCAAGTTCGTCGTATGACATCTGCTGTCGGCTTCCCTACACTGCGTTTGATCCGTACCAAAATTGGTGAGATTGATTTGGTTCGCATGGGATTGCAACCGGGTGAGACCAGAGAAATTGAACCCTTACTTTATCCGGACTTCCAGAATGTTCCTGCGGAAGAACCATACCGTTCACGTTCTTATGTGAAAAAGCCGGGTGGTACGGGCGGTAAGCCAATGGTTCGTAAAAATAAAGATGGTTCTGTGAAGAAGTCTGGAACCAAGCGTATCTGGCAAATGGATGAAAGTGAAAAGCCGAAACGTCGCACCAATGGTACTACTCGTCCAAATACCAAGGCACCACGTGGTCGCGGCCGGGGTCGTGGTTAAAGCCCAGCCTATTCATCAGGTAGTGACAGGCTAAACATCACGCCAGACGGCGTATTTTCTACAGTTGTTCCCCCCTGATGGAGCTGCATAATCGACTGCACAATGGCAAGGCCCAGACCACCCGTCTGGGCTTTTTCATGTCGGCTGTCATCTATCTGATAAAACCGGTCAAATAAATGCGGATGATGCTCATCTGCAACCCATACCTCTGGCGTCAGCACCGATATTTTGATGCGATGATTCAGTCGCTGTGCCGACACACTAATCTCACTCCCTGGCTGACCATAAGTAATGGCATTGCTGATCAGATTGGCAACAGCGCGCTGTAATAATGCGGTGCTGGCAGTTAGACTTAAATCTGCTGGAACATTAATTTTTAAATGCATCTGCTTTTCTTCGGCCAGAAAACTGAAGTACTCAAGTAATTCTTGCAGCATCTCATTCAGATTGAAATGCTGTTTTTCAACCGTAAATCCACCATGCTCTACCCGCGCGATAAACAGCATGCTTTCAATCATCTGGCTTAGGCGTTCATATTCTTCCAGGTTGGAATAGAGCAGATTTTCCAGTTCAGCAGGCTCGCGCGGTCGCGATAACAGAATCTGTGTCTGCCCGATTAGATTGTTTAATGGCGTGCGAAGTTCGTGCGAAATGTCCTCAGAAAAACGTGCCAACTGCTGATATGCAGACTGAATATTACCGAGCATATCGTTCATGGCCTGACTCAGCTCTTGCACCTCAAGCGTATTACTCTGAACATCAATGTGCTGATTGGGCTGCTGAATATTGACCTGTGCTGTCGCCAGCATCAGCTGACGCATTGACTTGAGAATATAGCGTCCAGCCAGCCAGGCCATAAAGGTCGAGAGCAATATACCAAGCAGACTATAGAGCACCAGTTTTGATAAATAGGTTGCCAGTGCCCTTTGTCCTTCTGCCAACTGTTTACCCGCTACCAGCTGGTAGCTGCGACCATCAAACTGCACCTGTTTAAAAGCCAGACGTGTTGAAGGATGTTCAGCCTGATTATTCTGAAACTGTAATTTGGAAGAATAATGCAATGCCGGAATATGAACCTGCAAAGGATTGATTTCGATCAGACGACTATTCTGATGCTGCAGCAGCAGTAAATTATCTTCCTGTCCCAGCATATTTTCATATAATTTGGGATGCTGGACCAGAAGTTTGAAACTCTGGGCATCTTCAAGAAAAATCTCAATCCGGGAAATACGCGCAGCCAGCGCCTGATCCTGCTGGGTCTGAATCATCTGTTGCATATTTTGATAAGACAGCAACGCCACACTCAGAAACACCACGCAAGACACCAGTGCAAATGCAATACTCAATCGTGTTGCCAACGGCAATAACACAGGGTTTTTCATGGATATTCATCTAGCTTATAACCCATGCCACGTACGGTATGGATCAGTTTTGGCGTGTAATGATCATCAATTTTGCTACGCAGCCTGCGAATAGCCACATCGACCACATTAGTATCAGTATTAAAATTGATATTCCAGACCATTGACGCAATCTGGCTCCGGGTCATCACCTGTCCCTGATGTTCCATTAACAATTGCAACAGCGCAAATTCTTTCTGGCTCAAGTCGATCTTTTGCCCATTACGGTAAACCTCATGCTTTAAGCGGTTCAATACCAGATCTGAAACCTGATAGGCCTCCTGCTCCAGACGCGGCACACGGCGCAACAGACTTTTAATTCGGGCCAGTAATTCAATATAGGAAAAAGGCTTGGTCAGATAATCATCAGCACCAAGCTCCAGTCCTTTCACCCGATCTAGCACATGATCACGTGCAGTGAGCATTAATACCGGAATCTGGCTAAAAGTTCGCAGGGTATGTAATACCTGCCAGCCGTCCAGGTCCGGCAGCATCACATCAAGCAGCACCAGATCAAAAGACTGTTGCTGCAAACACGATAATGCTCGCACGCCATTTTCTGCGATGGTCGTACTATAACCTGACTCATTCAGTCCTTTTGCCAGATATTCAGCAATCTTGACTTCATCTTCTACAATTAAAATATGCATGTCAGTAGTTTAGCTGTTTTTAGCTAGTTCTAGATTACAAATTGGTAATCTGATTGTCATGCTGTACTGGCGGATTTTTTTCTAAGATAGCCCCAGTAGCCAATTGCATGAAAGATAACCATGAAAATTTCAATCGCCAACACAAGCATGGCCTTGCTCAGCAGCGTATTACTACTCAGCTCACTGGCGCATGCAGAATTTAAAACGGCGCCAGTCATGTCGCTAGAAGTGGCAAAGCTCATGGCCAGCAACGTCATGCTTGCTTGCCAGAAACAGGCCAAGCCGGCGGCAGTCGTTATTCTGGATCAAGGTGGCAACCTGCTGGCCAGCCAGCGCCATGAATCTGTCGGCATTCACAACCTGATTGCAGCGGAACGGAAAGCTTTCACCGCGTATTCAACTAAAACCAGCACATTGGATTTTATGCGCAATGCCCAGAAAAATCCGGATGCACAGAATCTGAATAGCTTGCCTGAATTGCTATTACTGGGTGGTGGTGTCCCTGTCATTTACCAAAACCAGATTGTAGGCGCAGTAGGCGTCGCAGGTGCGGGCGGTTCAGTACAGGATCATCAATGTGCCAATAGCGGCATTCAAACCACCTTAAAGCAGCTTTGATATCTTTTAATTAGTAATTTTTTATTCCTTTGATTAAACATTATTCCGTCATTCCAACGAGGAACACAACATGAAAAAAATCTTAATCGCGACTCTTGCCACTACTGCAGCAACTCTTTCTTTTGCCCAGAATCCGCTGAGTGTACACGTGCTGAATCTGGAAAATGGCTTGCCTTCTCCAAATGTAGAAGTGACGCTGGAAACACAGAAAAATGGCAAATGGGTACAGCTTTCACAAGCAAGGACCAATCCTCAGGGTCGTATCACAGCACTGTACCCAGAGAATAAAACCTTTGATAAAGGAACCTACAAAGTGACTTTTAAAACTGGTGACTGGTTTAAAACCCAAAAGCAAAACAGCTTTTTCCCGGAAGTACCGGTGATTTTTGAAGTAGATGGCTCAGTCAATCACTATCATATCCCGCTGCTATTAAGCCCCTATGGTTATTCAACCTATCGCGGCAACTAAGCTCTCCCACTTAAGGCCCACCCTCTTTGGGCCTTCCTTTTTTTTCTTGTTATTCTTTTATTGAAATGCCATTTACGATTCATATTTAGTGATCTAAAAAATAAAATGTATTCAAAAAAGGAGATTTGTATTGGATCAGCAAGTTAACCGGATGTTTAATCAGGACCAAGATGTCTTTGCGATACATTGACTGCTATAGCAGAACGCAAAGCCAATAATGGTCGTACTAGCATTTTATGATATTCAAATGAGGAATCAGCATCATTAAATCGCAAGCTAAATTCAATGGAATTTCCTGACTGCTCATTAAATAAATATCATGTTGATATTTAGTCAATAAAAAAACCGATGCCTAAGCATCGGTTTTAAAGTTTGAAATTGAATTAAGCTTTAAGCCACTTTTCAGCTTTGGCCTGATCTTCAACTTTCAGTTCAACTTCGGTCAGTTCAGAACCCGCGGCTTGAACTTCAAAACTCATCAGCTCATCACGACGGAATGCATACACTGTAAAAGTACCTTGCTGTTTTGCATAGCTTTCAATGAGTTTGGTCGTTGCTTTTAAGCCATCAATTGCAATAATGACATCATTGGCAGAAAGGCCAGCGAGTACAGCAACCCCATCACGACGCGCAGATTGAACTAGAACACCTTCCGGCTTATCTACCAGTTTTAAACCGAATGGCAAAGACTTGTCATTTTTCAGGCTATAAGCCATACCAAACTCAGGGAATAGCTGATCGAGCGGCAATTCATCTGTGGTATTGATCAAGTGATTAATCTGTTCTGACCAATCATCTCCTGTCAATTCTTTACACAATTCAAAGATCGTCCGTTCATGCACCTGAACGCCTTTCTGGGCATTTCCATACAAACGGCGCATCAAAGCATCCAGACTTGAACCACGTAAACGCAGACCCAAATCCAGGCACAGTGCAACTAAACAACCTTTGTTGTAATAGCTGGTACCCGCATTATTCGAGTTTTCATCCTGACGATAGAATTTCACCCAGGCATCAAAACTGGATTCAGACACTGACTGAATCACACGTCCCGGATTTTGCAAATAGCGGTCAATCTGTGCTTTTAACAAAGCAATATACGATTCCTGATTAATCACGCCGCTGCGTAGCAAGATCAAATCGTCATAATACGAGGTGAAACCTTCAAAGATCCACAACAAAGAAGTATAGCCTTCTCTGTTTAAATCATAATTGACGAAGTTTTCAGGGCGAATGAATTTCACCAACCATGAATGGAAATATTCATGGCTACATAAGCCCAAGAAACGCTGATAATCTTTAGATGGCTCTTCTGGCTCATTGGCTTTCGGCAAGTCATCACGTGGTGAAATCAGGCTGGTAGAATTTGGATGCTCCAGACCGCCATAGCTATTGCCGGTTGCCATGGTCATAAAGGTATAGTCTGTAAACGGCGCCGAACCAAACATTGAAATTTCTGTAGCACAGATTTTTTCAATGTCCTGCTGCATACGCGCCGCATTCATCGCGTGTTTGCCTGACACCACAAACTCATGTGGAATACCATTTGCTTCAAAACTGAAACGGGTTTGTTCTGCCAGCTCAAATGGCGCATCAATCAGTTCGGCATAGTTTTTAGCTTTCAGGGTGAAACGGCCTTTGACCAGACTTTTAGCCTGCATTCCTGTTGCCAATTGAAAATGCTTCAATTCATCTGGCAGGAAGATTTCCAGTTCAATTTCTTTATTTTCCTGACCTTCCAGCCCCAGACATGCACAAGCCGGGTTCACGTAGAGACGATTTTGATCCACATATGCACCACGAACGGACAGGTCATAGGCATAGACATCATATTCAACTGTAATCAGTTCATGATCAGTATTGAATAAACGCCATTTATTTTTTTCAAATTTCTGGATCTGTAACTGGCGCCCATCTTCATCATAGGCTTGGACCGTTTCAATGTGCTTGGAAAACTCTCGAATCAGATAGCTGCCCGGAATCCAAGTCGGCAATGACAGGACTTGTGTCGGGTCCGCAAGAAAACGAACAGTCACGTGAATAAGATGCTGACGATAATCGTCAAATTCAATTTGATAATGCAACATAATGAACGATATAAAATTAAAATAAATGAGATATAGCTTAGCTTAGCATTTTTTAAGCCAGTATGGTTTAGCTGTCTTATTTGTCTACATTTACGACTAGCTATCTGTATAAAAAAGGCATAGCATGCGTGAAAATTAAATCGTTCAACACCCAGCGGGTTATCAAGGAACACCATTGAAATACATCATCTCACTGATTGCGGTTTTCAGTTTATTTATTTCTGCATTTTCACATGCTGCCCTACTCAATATTGTGCCTGAAAGCGTTGAAGCTGAAGCCTGGACCATTCTGGATTCACAGTCTGGTCAAGTCATTGCAGAGCACAATGCCGACGTTCAGCGTGCTCCGGCTTCGCTGACCAAAATGATGGTGGCTTATATTGCCTTAAAGGAAATTGAGGCCGGAAAATTAGATAAAAATGAAGTTTTAACCGCGACCTCTGTGGTGAAAACTGTGATGTGGGATGAGTCACAAATGTACCTGAAAGAAGGTGATCAGATTTCAGTCGATCAGCTTCTGGCGGGCTTAATTATCATGTCTGCCAATGATGCCGCGGTGACGCTGGCTGAGAAAATTTCGGGTGGTATTCCGCAGTTTGTTGAACGTATGAATCAGGAAGCCAAAGCACTGGGCATGCAACATACCAATTTCCAGAATCCGGCCGGTATTACCATGCCTGAGCATTATTCGACTGCCGCCGATTTGGCCAGACTGTCTATGGCGGTGGTGAATAAAACCCCGGATTATCTGTATTATTCAAAGCAGCCAAGCTTTACCTATAATCAGCATTTCCATCGTGCGACCAACCGTGTACTTCAGGTTGATCCTACAGTAGATGGTTTAAAAACCGGTTTTACCAGGGCGGCAGGCTATAACCTTGCGCTAACAGCCAATCGCGTCACAGCAGATTTTGAGATGCCGAATCGCCGTCTGATTGTGGTGGTACTGGGTACTAAAAGTGCCACAAAACGCGCTGAAGTATCACATAAGCTGATGAATCTCGCCTATACCTATACCCGCAATGAAGTAGCGATCAAAGATCAACAGCTCCTTGCTGAGTTGCCTGTGATTAAATCCACCTTAAAAATGTTTAAGGTGCAAACCAAGCAGCCGCAGATTATTACCACTTCTTTATATGATCAGGGCTACAGTATTGACCTAAACCAGTTTGATCAAACCCAACAGCGTGTCATGCTGAATACAGGTGATGGCGTTTTAAAAAGTATCGAGCCTTTACAGGAAACGCAAACTCATATCAATGTTGAAGTGAAAGCGTCTGAACTCATTGCACCTTTGGCGACCATGATGCCTTTGGCGACCATTCAGGTTTATCAGAATAATCAGTTGATTCGCACCATTCAAATTGAAGATCATGTCGAAATTGAAGAAGCCAACCTGTTTCAGAAATTCTTTAGCTGGCTACAAGGCTTATTCGGTTTATTTTCAGACAATACACCAAGCGTAAAGCTTTATCCTTTAGATAGATAATAGCGCTACATCTCAAGTAACTTCCCTTTAAGCTAGAAGATCTCCTCTCTGATCTTCTGGCAGATTTTCCTTTCTTCCTGCATCACGCCCTCAAGACAGGGAAACTTACCTGCCCTCACAGAATTGCTACGTTTTGTAATGTGTATAACAATTTTAATCAAGACGCGTTTTAGTGCATGCCATAGTATATTTTCTCTCTATTTCTCTTATTTTTATTAAAAAAATAAACAGGTTAATCATATATGACAGCACATAAAATCGTGATTGTGGGTGGTGGTGCCGGTGGTCTGGAACTGGCGACTCAGCTGGGTGAGAGCTTGGGTAAAAGCGGTAAAGCCCAGATTATTCTGGTCGATCAAAAACTGACACACATTTGGAAACCGCTGCTGCATGAAATTGCCGCAGGCACCTTAAATCCACATGAAGAAGAAACTAATTATTTTGCCCATTCAGCCGCACATCATTATGAATTTGTCTTGGGGACATTTACCGGTCTGGATCGTGAAGCGAAACAGATTGTGGTAGAAACAGAATATTTCTCCAAAAAAGCCCAAGCCAAGAAGAACCAGCGCATCGACTATGACACCCTGGTACTGGCCTTGGGTTCTACCTCGAATGACTTTAATACCGAAGGCGTCAAACAGTTCTGTCATTTTCTCGACAGCCGTCCACAAGCTGATATCTTTCAGCAGGATCTGTTGCATCTCTACTTGAATGCTCAACATGAAGCTTCGAGCCGTGAACTGAATATCGCGATTATTGGCGCCGGTGCAACCGGAGTAGAACTGGCAGCTGAACTGGTGGAAGCCAAACACAATTTCTTTAAATATGGCTTAAACAAGGTCGACCCAAATAAAGTCAAAATTACCCTGATTGAAGCGGCGGATCGTATTCTGACTGCACTCTCGTCGAAAGTCGCCGAACATACCATGCAACAGCTGGAAAAATTTGGCATTGAGGTTTTGACCAGTCACCGCGTGGCCAAGGTTGATGAAGACAAGATTTATTTTGCAGATGGCTCAAGTCTGGATGCCGAGATTAAAGTCTGGGCTGCAGGCATCAAAGCACCTGAAGTCTTGGCACAACTGCAAGATATGGAAAAAGACAATATTCACCGGTTGAAAGTCTACTCCACCCTGCAAACCAAATCTGATCCAGACATTTTTGCTTTTGGTGACTGTGCACACTGCCAGCCTGCTGCAGATGAACCAGTCTTGGGTCCACGTGCACAAGTGGCTAGCCAACAGGCCAATTTTCTGGCGAATGCCTTGAAAGCGCGTGTCAATGAAGAAAACTATTTACCGATGTTTAAATTTTCTGACAAAGGTTCACTGATTTCCTTAAGCCAGAATAAAGCCGTCGGCGAGTTGCTCGGTCAGGTGAATGTTCAAGGCTTTGTTGCCAAGTCAATGTACGTTTCTTTATACCGAATTCATCAGGCGACCATTCATGGTTATGCGCATGCCGGCATTCTGACTGCAAAAGATTTTGTTACACGAAAAATTTCTCCAAAGCTGAAATTGCATTGAAATTCCAGAATTTGGCCCAATCAATGAAAAAATCGTCAACAAAATTGTCAAATTGCGTTTTTTTGCTAATTTTAGTCTACAAAAATGCAATTTCACTTTATGATGTACCCTTAAAAAATTGAATGGATCAATTAACATGACTGCTATTGCAAATAACCTCGTGGTTTCTTTCCACTACACATTGACTAACGCAGAGGGTGAAACTCTCGACCAATCTCAAGGTGAACCACTTGCCTATTTGCACGGTGCAGGTAACATCATCCCAGGTTTAGAAAATGCGTTAGAAGGCAAAACTGTAGGTGAAAAATTCACTGTAAACGTTCCTGCTGCTGAAGGTTATGGCGAATACAACCCTGACCTAGTTCAAGAAGTTCCTGCGCAAATGTTCCAAGGCGTAGACAACATTCAGGCAGGTATGCAGTTCCAAGCTCAAACTGATGACGGCGTGCAAATCGTAACTGTTAAAGCAGTTGAAGGCGACAATGTTGTTGTTGATGCTAACTTCCCACTTGCTGGTCAAGACCTGACTTTCGAAGTTGAAATCGTATCTGTTCGTGAAGCTTCTCAAGAAGAATTAGATCACGGTCACGTACACGGTGTAGGCGGTCACCAGCACTAAGATCTTCTGATCTTGAGTGAAAAAAGGCAAAGTCAGACTTTGCCTTTTTTATTGCCTGAAAATAGCCCGTAGAATATTAACCATCCGATCAGCTATAAAAAAAGCAGAGCCATTGCCCTGCCTTTCCAATCCGATCAAGATCTCCTTTTACAGGATGATCAGTGGATTATTTTTTTTGGTTATAAATCTGCATCGCTGCTGGCAATTGTTGACGCATTTGCCCAATACGCTGACTATTCGATGGATGCGTAGACAGGAAGGTTGCACCACTGCCGCCACCAAGTTTGTTCATTTTTTCCCACAGGGTAATGGCTGCATTCGGGTTATAACCTGCGCGCGCCATCAACATTAAACCACCTTGGTCAGCACGGCTTTCCAGATTACGCGAGTATGGCAAGCCAATACCGATCTGACTACCCAATTGTGCTGCTGCAGCGCCACCTTGACCTACACCTGCTGCATTTAAGCCAATACCCAAAGCCAGATCAGTCAGGGCTTGAGCACCGATTTTCTGCTTAGAATGCTCTTCTAAGGCATGCACCATTTCATGACCCATAATCGCTGCAATTTCAGCATCGGTCAGATTCAGTTTATTCACGATACCGGTATAGAATACAACCTTACCACCTGGTGCAACAAAGGCGTTGACCTGATCAGATTTGAGCACAGCCAATTGCCACTGGAATGCTGTACCGGTTTGATTCATCTGGTTAGCAACTGGCTTCAAACGGTTAAATACATTATTAATCCGTTTATAGGTGGCTGAACTGGTATCCAGTTGGCCTTTATTGCGCGCATCATTGACCATGGCATTATAGCTTTGGCTCGCAGATGCATTTAAGGTCGCAGTATCTGCCCCTGCCATATCGGCAATGGTGGTACAACCTGATAATGTTACGACTGTAGCAGCCGCCATACTCAATAAAAGTTTATTCTTCATTATAATTTACTCCGCCTTGGCTCAAGGGCAATTTACATTGTAAAAATTATAAGTGAAAGCGCGCAGCAGCTAAACGCTTAATTCATTCATCTTCTTATAAATTATGTAATTTTTAAGCCAAATACTGTATCGCCAACCAATAAATCAGACAAATAATATTGAGACCCAAATAAATCTGACTCAGTGGTTTTATTTTCTGTTCAAGTATTTCATCTTTACGTTTGAAATATAAAAAAGCATTTTGCAATAAAATAATAGGCACTAAAACACAGGCAATAATGACACTCAGACCAATCAGTGCCGCATAAATCACCTCGGGATTTTGGGTTTGCGCACGAATAATCATCATGGCAATTGTTGGCGCCCCGCCCATCGCGAATAACAATGAATAAAACATGGTCGCCGATATATTTTTTTGCATCCTGCTGCTCATTTTTCTTTCTTTATATACCGCTATGTTAAAGCACATCACGTGGTATTACCGATGCAACTTTAGTCTTGAAATACCTGCATAAATTCAGCATATAAAAAAACCCATCCGGAGATGGGTTTTTATCATTTAAGCTTTAATCAAATCAAGATTAAGCATCAAACGGGTGGCGAAGAACAATCGTTTCTTCACGGTCTGGACCCGTTGAAATGATGTCGATTGGACATTCAATCAATTGCTCAAGACGTTTTACATAGTTCAATGCAGCTTCTGGCAATTGATCCAGTGATTTCGCACCGAAAGTTGACTCAGACCAGCCTGGCATAGTTTCGTAAATCGGTTTTAAAGTTTCGAATGCAAGCGCATCAGAAGAACCGACACAACCAGAATCTGCAGCTTCATAACCCACACAGATTTTCACTTCTTCTAAACCGTCAAGAACGTCAAGTTTAGTCAGGCAAATACCAGAAAGTGAGTTTACATCAACTGAACGGCGTAGAATTTCAGCATCGAACCAGCCACAACGACGTTGACGGCCAGTAGAGGCACCAAATTCATTACCAATCGTACCGAGGTGTTTACCAATCGTATCACCTGTGTCATTTGCAGCGTCATACACCAACTCAGTTGGGAATGGACCTGCACCTACACGCGTTGTGTACGCTTTAGTAATACCCAGTACATAGTCAAGATGCAAAGGACCCAGACCTGAACCAGAGCTTACGCCACCAGCAGTGGTATTCGAAGAAGTCACATACGGATATGTACCGTGGTCAACGTCAAGAAGTGAACCTTGCGCGCCTTCGAACATGATGTTGTCACCGTTTTTACGGTAGTTATGCAATTCAGTGGTCACATCCACAACCAGTGGCGCAACAACTTTACGCCATTCGTCGCAAAGTGCCAGCACATCTTCCAATTTAACTGCTTCAACACCGTAGTATTCAGTCAGCTGGAAGTTATGGTAGTCCAGAAGTTCAGTTAACTGAGCAGTAAGATGTTCACCACCACGTACTAGGTCAGCAACACGTACTGCGCGACGTGCTACTTTGTCTTCGTATGCAGGACCGATACCACGACCTGTCGTACCAATCTTCGCATTACCACGTTTTTTCTCACGCGCCTGATCAAGTGCGATGTGGTTCGGAAGAATCAATGGACAGTTTGGAGAAATGCGTAAACGTTCTTTAACAGGAACGCCTTCTTTTTCAAGAATGTCCATCTCTTTGATGAGCGCTTCAGGAGAAAGAACAACACCGTTACCAATTAAGCACAATACGTTTTCACGTAAAATACCTGATGGAATGAGGTGTAAGACAGTTTTCTTACCACCAACCACAAGAGTGTGACCTGCGTTATGTCCGCCTTGATAACGAACTACCGCTGCCGCTTGATCTGTGAGCAGGTCGACGATTTTACCTTTACCTTCGTCGCCCCATTGGGTACCAAGTACCACAACATTCTTGCCCATAATAGCCTCATTACATCATGCTGTTAAAGTTGAAAGCCCCGCTCAGCGACATGAACACTGAGCCAAGCAGTTAAATCGTTTTGACTGTCCACTCACCATTCGCATTCACCAGCTGGTGCGTCGCATATGG
Organism: Acinetobacter sp. RG5; assembly: GCF_031844265.1. GTDB lineage: Bacteria > Pseudomonadota > Gammaproteobacteria > Pseudomonadales > Moraxellaceae > Acinetobacter. The sequence continues at coordinate 104,196 of NZ_JAUZUV010000004.1, forward strand.
AATCGAGTTTAAATCATCATTACCCAGTAACTGAATTACACTTAAGCCTTGTGCACGAATATTCTGAATTGCATTCAGAAGTTCTGCATCAGTGCCTTTAGGTGCAACCACGACCTGTACCGCATCAAACTGGCCTGCGCTTAAAGCATATAAGTCACAAGAGAAACCGGTTGCCGGACGCGCACGGCCAAAATGTTCACCAATGCCATCATAACGGCCACCTTGTGCCAGTGCAGCTGCACGGTTCGGTGCATAGACTGCATACATCAAGCCAGTATGATAATGGTATGAACGTAATTCAACCACATCAATACCAATACTCAAGTTTGGCCAACGGGTTTGAACTTCGTCTTTGGTGGTTTGCAAGACATTAAAAGCCTGCGTAAATGCTGGATTTGCCAACACTTCAGCACTTAAATGCGCTTGTAATGCATCCAGGTCGCTGGCATAGCGTCCAAGTGCATAGAAATCCTGACCAAATTTCAGGTCTGCCGTGAATTCTTCTAATTCTGGCAAAGCCTTACGCTGGTATAAATCAGATAATTGCTGTTCAGCGACTTTGTTTAAGCCGGCTTGAGCCACCAGACTGCGGAATAAACCCACATGACCTAAGTCCAGATGAATACCATCTGCCAGACCTGTTTCCTGAATCAGACTGATCATCAAGTCGACCATTTCTACATCGGCATCGATGCTGTCTGAACCAAATAGCTCCGCACCTAACTGTAGTGGCGCACGCGAAGTGTTAAAACCGCGAGGCTTGGTATGCAGAACGGTTCCTGCATAGCAGTAACGTGCTACACCTTCCACTGGATGTACATGCGCATCAATACGAGCCACTTGTGGTGTCATATCGGCACGCACACCAAGCAAACGACCAGAAAGCTGATCGATTACTTTAAAAGTGGCTAAGTCTAAATCTTGATTCGATTCTGAGAGAGAAGATAGAGATTCGATGTATTCAATGAATGGCGTGTACACCAGCTGATAACCTCGAGATGCAAGGAAATCCAGTGATTTACGGCGCAGACTTTCAATAACTTGCGCTTGTTCTGGTAATACATCAGCTACACCATCAGGTAATAACCATGTCTCTGAAATGGGCATGTTGTAAACCTAAATTCTTGTCAGCGCGGAACGAATCCGCATAAAAAAATCGGGAGCACACCCGATTTCTCCTAGTCTAGCACGATAGTTTTGGCTGTGCATCGCAAATTTTATAATTTTCGCTACCTGATGAAATCAACAACAATTGTGTCAACTATCAGCGTTTTAATGCACATTTAAAACAAATAGCATGACAAAATCCGGCATTAAACCAAAGGCAATGCAGTCGTGCTTTTAACCGTTTGCAATGGAATTTCAGTTTTTACACTTTGAATGCAGGGAATTTGGGTTAAATGATGAATCTGAAATTTACGATAGGCATCCAGATCAGCCACCACAATTCTTAAAAAGAAATCACAATCGCCTGCCATTAACTGGCACTCGACGACTTCTGGCATTTCCTTGATCGCTTCGACAAATTGATCGACCACAGCAGCTTCTTGAGACTTGAGCTAGACGCGTGCAAACACGCTCATCGCCAAATTGACCTTTTGTGGATTCAGCAGTGCGACATATTGCTCAATCACGCCATTATCTTCCAGCTGTTTTACCCGTCTTAAACAGGGTGACGGTGACAAGCCAATTAATTGAGCCAGTTCATTATTTTGCAGTTTTCCATTCTTTTGCAGCTCATGCAAAATGCGTTTATCTATTTGATCCATGTCTATGCCTTGGCATTTAAAACCTCTTAAATTTAATTTAGCGCAATTTAATTTCAAATAAAACTCAAATCTCTTTCACTACAACAGCAAATAGCCTGAATATCGCCATAAAATATGGTCTAGTTTTGCAGTACCCAGGTCATTTCCATGCTTTTGTTCAGACAAAGCACCGCAGCAATAGTTGCCCCTACCGATTTCAGTGAATTTCAACGTGGCATGAAAGATTCTATTCCCATGCTTTTAGGGATTATCCCCTTTGCGCTGGTACTGGGTGCGACGGCAGTACAGAAGAATTTCAGCTTGCTCGAAGTGCCATTACTGACCGGTTTGAACTTTGCCGGCGGTTCTGAATTTACCATTCTGGAAGTCTGGAGCAGTCCACCAAATTTACTCATGCTGATGTTCATTACCTTTCTGGTAAATAGCCGGCATCTGTTGATGGGCGCCAGTTTGGTTCCGTATTTAAAGCATCTTCCGAATCTTAAAGTTTTTCCGGCGCTGTTTTTTATGGTCGATGAAAGCTGGGCACTCGGTCTGGCTGATGCACAAAGGAAACAGGCGCAACTGGGTTATCGTGCTGCGTTTAGCATGCCTTATTATGCCGGCCTGTGTTTTTGCCTGTACTTGATGTGGGTCGGATTTACCACACTCGGGGCCATGCTTGGACCTGTATTAGGCGACATCAACCGTTTTGGTTTTGATATGGCCTTTCCTGCTGTATTTCTGGTGTTACTAAGAAGTATGTGGAAAGGTTTTGAGGCTGCCCGGCCATGGCTGGTCAGTTTAGTCTGTGCGGCTTTGGCTTATTTATATTTACCTGCGGGCTGGTATGTGCCGATTGGCGCCTTGTCTGGAATCACTTCGGCATTTTTCCTGATTCAAGAGGATCAAGCATGATCCAGATAAATACCTTGGTGGCCATTATCCTGATTGCTGTGACCACCTATTTAACCCGGCTCTTGGGCTATGTCTTATTAAAAAATAAAACGCTGACACAGCGCCAGCGAAAAATTCTGGAAGTAGTTCCCGGCTGCGTGCTGATTTCAGTGATTGCGCCTTATTTTGTACGCGACCATCCGGCAGACCTGATTGCCTTGGCTTTAACGCTATTTGCCGCTACACGTTTTGGATTATTACCGACCGTCGCCATCAGTATGGTTTCTGCTGCAATTTTAAGAATTTTAATAATCTAACGCTAGAAAAACCCCTTTAAATGATCTATAAAGGGGTTTTGTTTATTTCTGTGGATCAACCACTTTGGTCAGCAAACTGACCAGTTCGGCATTTTGCAATTCAACCTGCTGAAGTTTGGCTGTGGTCTGATCCAGCACTTCCTGCTGCACATGCATTTTTTTGGCTAGATCCTGCATGATTTCCAGGGTCTTTTTTAAATTTTCTTCCAGATGCACGATTTTTTCTTCGACTGGCACGCCTTCCACGCTACGTGGCTCATCACTCTGGTTAAACTGCAGCCAGATCAGAAAAATTACCGCCAAAGTCAGCAGTATAATAAATCCCCAAACCACCATCATGTGCTTGCTCTTATTTCATTTTATTGTCTTTATCTTAACGAAAAATGCTGCAGATAACGTAAATAATTCAGCCTCAATTCCTGATTTTCGATCAATTACCGGCAAATTCTCTTAAAACATGGCTTGCAGAATATTTACAGGCAAGAAAAAAGCACCGTATCTCGGTGCTTTTGAGGTTTAGATAACCCGAACTTAATGAAATGATTCACATAAATCCAGCAGACGGTTGGCATAGCCCCACTCGTTATCGTACCAGGCAAAGACTTTGGCTTGATGCCCAACGACTAGAGTCTGGGTCAAATCCACAATCAATGAATATGGGGAATGATTAAAATCACTCGATACCAATGGCTCATCTGTCACGGCCATAATTTCCGCAAAATCCTGCTGGGCAGCCTTGATCAGCACTTCATTCAGCTTGTGATCGGTAATCGGCGACTGGGAGACAAACGTTAAATCAATCGCGGCCACATTAATGGTCGGCACCCGAATTGAATAACCATCAATACGATCTTCCATTTTTGGCATGACACGCTTTAAGGCACCGAGTGCGCTCGAAGTCGTAGGAATGATGTTATGGCCTGAAGCACGTGCACGACGCAAATCACGATGCGCATGATCCAGTACCGACTGATCCGCCGTGACAGCATGGATTTCAGTCATCAGGGCGCTACTGATCCCAAATGCATCATCGACAATTTTGACCAGTGGCACCAAAGCCTGCGTAGTACAAGAAACACTGGAAATGATCTGGTCCGATGCTTTGACTTCATGATGATTGACACCATAGACAATCGCGGCATCGACCGTATCAAAAGGTGCAGCGCCAATAATCACACGTTTCGCCCCTGCCTGAATATGCTGGGTTGCGGCTTCACGGGAACGGAACAGCCCGGTACATTCAAGCACTACATCTACCGCCAGGTTTTGCCAAGGCAACTTAGCCGGCTGGGACTCACACAAAACCTGCACTTTTAATGCAGCATCCTGATAGCTGATATGCATATAGATATGTTCAGCATCATAGCTGAGATCCACCTGCCCCGGAAAACGGCCATGGGTCGAGTCATATTTAAATAAATGAATCAGGGTTTCAACATCAGCAATATCGTTAATGGCAACGATTTCAAAATTAAAATCTTTCGGGTTTTCAAACCATGCGCGCAGTACATTCCGTCCAATACGCCCAAATCCATTGATTGCCACTCGTTGCATGACTCGACCTTTTATATGCCTATTTTAAAACTCTTCTATGTTAAAGGATTTCTGGCGCCGTACATTAAAAACTTCAGTGAAAATACTGATTTTCGATTATTTTATTTCTGATACATTCGTCTGTATTCGAGCCATTTAAAATTCCGTTTATTTTTTAAAGAGATGGATATAGACGAATTCTACTGTGGGAAAATTCAATTTAATTATTCAGCGAAAAACCTGAGTAAATAAATCCTTCGCAATTGGTTTTAAAATGATTGGTGCATACTGCTTTTTCCGTTATAATTTGGCGTTTTAAATTTTTAAGCCCCGCATTGCAGCAGAGCTCTTGTATGCTTGTCAGACTGTGGTGTTTTAGCCAAATCGGAAATTATGGAGTGACTTGGTTGTGAGTACTCGTTTTATGACATCAGCTGAAATTCGTGAAGCATTTTTGCGTTACTTTGAATCGCAAGGGCATACACGTGTCGCGTCGAGTTCTCTAGTACCTGCCAATGACCCAACTTTGCTGTTCACCAATGCTGGTATGAACCAGTTTAAAGATTGCTTCTTAGGTCTAGAAAAACGCGATTATGTACGTGCAGTGTCATCACAAAAATGCGTGCGCGCAGGTGGTAAGCACAATGACCTGGACAATGTGGGTTATACAGCACGTCACCACACTTTCTTTGAAATGTTGGGTAACTTCTCCTTTGGTGATTACTTCAAACGTGATGCGATCAAATTTGCTTGGGACTTTTTGACTAACGAAGAATGGCTTGGTCTTCCTAAAGATAAACTCTATGCAACCGTTTACCACACCGATGATGAAGCCTTTGACATCTGGAACAAAGAAATCGGTCTAGATGCATCTCGCATCATCCGTATTGGTGACAACAAAGGCGGTCAATACGCATCTGATAATTTCTGGGCAATGGGTGACACCGGTCCTTGTGGTCCATGTTCTGAAATCTTCTTTGACCATGGCGATCACATCTGGGGTGGCCTACCGGGTTCTCCTGAAGAAGATGGTGACCGTTTCATTGAAATCTGGAATAACGTTTTCATGCAGTTCAACCGTACTGCTGATGGCGTGTTACACCCTCTTCCAGCGCCTTCTGTGGATACAGGGATGGGCTTGGAGCGTATTTCTGCAGTTTTACAGCACGTCAACTCAAACTACGAAATCGATTTATTCCAGCATTTACTTAAAGCTGCGGCTGAAATTATTGGTCTGGATACTACAGCGCTTGAAGCTGAAGCTGCTGAGAAAGGCACACCAGTTCAGTATCCTGCTTCATTGAAAGTCGTTGCTGACCATGCCCGTTCATGTTCATTCCTGATTGCTGATGGCGTAAATCCATCGAATGAAGGCCGTGGCTATGTATTGCGTCGTATTATCCGTCGTGCAGTACGTCATGGTAACAAGCTAGGTGCAACAGGTTCGTTCTTCCACAAGATGTTGAAGCCACTGATCGAAGTGATGGGCGAAGCTTATCCTGAACTTGCAGCCAACCAGGCACGTATCGAAGCACAACTTCTGAAAGAAGAAGAACAATTTGCCAAAACACTTGAGCAAGGTCTGAAATTGCTTGAAGGTGAATTGGCACAGTTAAAAGGTTGTGTGATTCCGGGTGAAGTAGTATTTAAACTTTACGACACTTACGGCTTCCCGACAGACTTGACTGCAGATATCGCACGTGAACGTGACTTAACCATTGATGAAGCGGGTTTCGAAACTGAAATGGCTGCTCAACGTCAACGTGCTCGTGATGCAGGCAAATTCGCAATCGACTACAATAGCGTAGTTAAAGTTGAAGGCGAAACCCAGTTTGACGGTTATGACGCAACTGCAGGTGAAGGTCAAATCATCGCAATCTACAAAGATGGCGAGCAAGTTGATGAAGTAGTTGAAGGCGACGAAGCACTGATCGTACTTAGCCAAACACCTTTCTACGCAGAAAGCGGTGGTCAAATCGGTGATACAGGTATCTTTAAAAACGATACTGGTATTTTCGAAGTTCAAGATACCAAAAAATCTGGTGGTGCATTTGTACACCAAGGTATCGTGACGATGGGTAACTTAAAAGTTACTCAAAATGTAGAAGCAACGGTTAAAGCAGACATTCGTGCGGCAACGGCACGTAACCACTCTGCGACTCACCTGCTACATGCTGCGTTACGTCAAATTTTAGGTTCACATGTACAGCAAAAAGGTTCATTGGTTGCATCTGATGTGTTACGTTTTGACTTTGCCAATGACCAACCTGTAAGCTTTGAACAGCTGCAAGAAATTGAACGTTTGGTCAATGCAGAAGTGATTGCCAATACTGCGGTGTCTACTGAACTTCTGGATATCGAGTCTGCGAAAGCTAAAGGCGCGATGATGCTGTTTGGCGAGAAATACGGTGACGAAGTACGTGTACTGTCTATGGGTTCAGTGATTGAAGAGAAAAACTTCTCAATCGAACTTTGCGGTGGTATTCACGTAAAACGTACCGGTGATATCGGTCTGTTCAAAATCACCTCTGAAGGTGGTGTGGCAGCCGGTGTACGTCGTATTGAAGCAGTAACAGGCACGAAAGCAGTTGAAGTTGCGCAAAAAGCCGATCGCGATATCAATACGATTAACGGTTTGCTCAAAGCGCAAAAAGACCAGACTTTAGAAAAAGTTGAAGCACTGGTTGATACTGCATCAAGCTTGCAGAAACAGATTGAACAACTCAATCAAAAACTTGCTAGCCTGCAAGCCGGTGAACTTCTAAGCCAAGTTCAAAGCATTGCAGGTCGTGCAACCTTGATTACAACTGTTGAAAACATGGATGCGAAAGCACTTCGCAACCTGCACGACGGTGTGAAATCAAAATTAGAAAATGCAGTGATTGTTCTTGCAGGTGTAGAGGGTGACAAGGTGAGCTTGATCGCATCTGTGGCAAAAGACTTTACTGCTTCTATTAAAGCAGGTGACATCATCAAACATTTAGCGACTGAGCTAGGTGGTAAAGGTGGTGGTAAACCTGACTTGGCACAAGGTGGCGCGCCACTTAACGAGAAGTTTGCTCCAGTGATGGCAGATTTAACTGCCTGGCTTGCAGCAAAATAAAACTTCAATTTTGTGTAACTGACCCTGATAGGTACATCAGGGTCATGGCTTATATGGAACAACTATGGCATTAATCGTTCAAAAATATGGCGGTACCTCTATGGGTACTCCCGAGCGCATTTTAAATGTTGCTCGTCGTGTAAAGCGCTGGCATGACCACGGCCACAAGGTAGTGGTAGTGGTATCAGCAATGAGTGGCGAAACCAATCGTCTACTTGCTTTAGCGAAGGCCATTACCGAAACCCCTGACCCACGTGAACTAGACCAAATGGTATCTACGGGTGAACAGGTTACGATTTCTATGTTAGCAATGGCGCTGAACTCAATTGGAGTTGAAGCAAAATCACTAACAGGTCGCCAGGTTGGCATGAAAACCGACAGCTCATTCAATAAGGCACGTATCGAATCCATTGATACTGAAGTCCTGAACTCAAATCTGGATGCAGGCCGCGTACTTGTCGTTGCCGGGTTCCAGGGTTTTGATGAACATGGCAATACCACTACTTTAGGGCGTGGCGGTTCTGATACTTCAGGTGTTGCAATTGCTGCCGCACTCAAAGCAGATGAATGCCAAATTTATACCGACGTTGACGGTGTATATACCACCGATCCACGTGTTGCACCAAAAGCAAAAAAAGTTGATCGTATTTCATTTGAAGAAATGCTTGAGATGGCGTCACTCGGTTCTAAAGTCCTGCAAATTCGTTCAGTTGAATTTGCTGGTAAATACCAGGTGCCTTTACGCGTATTATCAAGTTTCGACAATGACAACGATGGCGCATTCGACGAAGAGTTTAAGCAAAACGTTGGTACACTTATTACGACTGAATTGGAAGACAATATGGAACAGCCAATTATCTCCGGTATCGCATTTAACCGTGACGAAGCAAAATTAACTATTTTAGGCGTGCCTGACGAACCGGGTATTGCTTCTAAAATTTTGTGCCCGATTGGTGATGCCAATGTTGAAGTGGATATGATTATCCAGAACGTTGAAGAAGATGGTACAACTGATTTCACTTTTACTGTGAACCGTGGCGAATTAAATAAAGCCAAAGCTATTCTTGAAGCAACTGCTCAAGAAATTGGTGCACGTGAAGTTGCGACCCGTTCAGATATCGTAAAAGTATCGATCGTAGGTGTCGGTATGCGTTCACATGCCGGTGTAGCGAGCAAAATGTTTACAGCATTGGCAGATGAAGGTATTAACATCCTGATGATCTCGACGTCTGAAATCAAGATTTCTGTGATCATTGAAGAAAATTATCTTGAACTTGCGGTTCGTTCATTGCATACCGCATTCGGTTTAGACCGTGAACAAGGCGAATCTAGCGCACGTGCTTAAGCGTTAAGATAGAATATTGTCATTGTTTGACAGTATTTTATAAAAGTCTACAAAAATGCAGAGCCACTATAGTTTTTTTTATAGTGGCTCTGTTATATTAAGCCTGAGGATTTTTAACCAGCTGAGATAGATTAAAATCTTTCACCCAGATGACAGAATTTCTATCCAGATCTTATTTTGTAATTTTTGGTTGTGCTTTTTGTTTTACATTCAATAGATTGCAGGTTTTGCATTTTGCAAGGAGAAAAACATGCTGATTCTGACTCGACGCGTCGGGGAAACTTTAATGATTGGTGATCAAGTCAGTGTGACTGTGCTTGGTGTAAAAGGTAACCAGGTTCGTATCGGGGTAAATGCTCCGAAAGAAGTCTCTGTGCACCGTGAAGAGATTTACCAGCGTATCCAGCATGAACGTGCAATGCATGAACATCTTCAACATATCGATCAAGATTACCAACCTTCTTATGAAGACGATAGCCAGACACAAAATAACTTTAACCGTTAATGTTTGTGCGAAGAATAAAGCGGCTTTTGAGCCGCTTTAAATTTGTCTAAATTTTATACAAAAATATTAAATACTTAGATAATTTAAAATAAAACTTAAAGTTCTGCACCCTGCTGTAATGCTGCAATCACCTTTTTTACCGGCCCAAAACTGCGACGATGCTCAACAATCACGCCATGTAAGGCAATCGCTTCAAAATGTGCCTTGGTCGGATAACCCTTGTGCTTGGCAAAGCCAAATTGCGGATGCTTCTGGTCCATCTCGATCATCTGATGATCACGGGTTACTTTCGCCAGAATACTGGCTGCTGAAATTTCAGCATGCAGTGCATCACCACCCACCACGGCATCACAGCTCATAGCAAGGCCCTGTGGAATCTTGTTGCCATCGACCAATACATGCTCAGGCTGAACTGGCAAAGCTTCTACAGCACGGCGCATGGCCAGCAAAGAAGCTTGCAAAATATTATGTTCATCAATCTCTGCCGCAGAAGCCTCAGCAATGGCCCATGCCAGCGCTTTTTCCTGAATCTCGATAAAAAGTTTTTCACGCTTCTTTTCAGTGAGTTTTTTAGAATCATTTAAACCCTCAATCGGGTTGTTCGGATCCAAAATAACTGCCGCAGCGACGACTGAACCGACTAATGGCCCACGCCCTGCTTCATCTACACCAGCAATCTTCATGTCTATTTTTCCATAAAAAATAGGCTGAACCAGTCAGCCTATTTCAATTTAATCTTGGCTTAGTTTACAGCTTCAGCCACACAAGCGTTAATGGTTTTTGCAACCACATTGCCGACAATCGTCGCACGTGCTGCCGGGTCAATTGCTGCAGTCGCCAAATCTACCGCTGTTACACTTTGTGGCGCTTTTTCACTGACACAGCCACAAATTTCAGTCTGGATATTCTGCTTTTGGGTCGTAGTCATTAGACGTGTAGCTGTTTGCCATGCTGGAATATTATTCAGCTCAGTCGTACATTTTGCATTGATCGCGATTTTAAGCGCAGCCCCACCCAGCTGTTGAGTCGTGGTTTGCGTTTCAGGGCTGCCTGTTGTTGCACAAGCCGATAAAACCAAAGTAAGCGGAGCAAGTGCAGCCAATAATTTTTTCACAGATCTGTTCCTTGTTTATTCATATATGAAGCGTGACGCTATTGTGCCGAAATTCACCTGAATAAGAAATCTATAAATCATCCTGAATGTTTAATCTGCACCCAGCAATTTCAATAGATGTTGCATGAAAGCCACCATAGCGTTGCAGATTTGGAATTGCTGAGTTGATTCGCCCTTTGCTAAGGTGCATTCATCTTTGAGGGCAATCGAAAATCACATGGAAAAAGTACAATATTACACGCGCACGGCACAATGGCTGCACTTGATCATGGTAGTTATCTTTATTGCGGCCTGGCTGATTGGTTTTTATAGTGGGAATTTTTTAAGTTATGAAGTCGATGGCAGCTTTAAAGGCGATGTCATCACCCTGCATAAAAATATCGCCACCACCATTATTTTCCTGTTGGTTGTGCGAATTTTCTGGCGTTATACCCACCCTGCCCCTGAACTACCGGACGCTATGTCACCCCGGATGAAAACTTTGGCACATGCAGGTCATCTGGCTTTGTATTTTATGCTGATTGCCCTACCTGTCACCGGCTGTTTATATAGCTGGAGTCTAGGCTATCCAGCACCAGTGCTATATTTATTTAACCTGCCGGCACTGATTTCAGAAAATCCGGCTGTAACCGCGATCGTAAAACCCCTGCATATCTGGCTTTCCTGGGCAGTTGGCTTACTTTTAGTTGGACATATTTTCGCAGCACTGAAACATCATTTTATCGATAAAGATCATGTACTCAACAGCATGACCCGACAATCCAAATCTTCTAAAAAATAATCTGCAAAACCACACTCAATCAGCTTTCATTGCAAAGCTGATTTTATTTTAAGAACTCGGTCATGCAGCCTTTCAGACTGTTTGCAATAGCCTGTTGCGTGAGTTTTGACTTTACTTCTTCATCCAGAGTCGCTTTCAGTAAAGTGCTTGCCGGAATATCCTTGAGTGCATGCTCACCTACACATGAACAGACATTTTGCTCAAGTTCAGCTTTATTTTTGTCCTGCATAAAATAGGTCGAGGCAGTCCAGAATTTAGATGCTTTCAATTCTTTTGCACATTGGTATTCAATCACGGGTTTTAAAGTACGCTGTGTCAAAGTCATATCTGCATTTGAGCAGGCAGATATCAACACGCTACTGATGAGTAGAATTACATGTTTCAACTTCATATCCATCTATAAAAAACAAAGGCAGAGCGTACCCTGCCTGTTATCTAAAAACTTAAACCAGGGCACGGATCTGGTTGATCCATTGCTCTTTATCAGCATCGGTAATAAAAGAAGCTTCAAATGAGTTGATGGCCAACTGCTTCAATTCCTCGTTGCTTAAATCCAGTGCTTCAGCAATGGCAATAAAATTGTCATTCATATAACCACCAAAATAAGATGGATCATCTGAATTGACCGTGACATGCACACCTTGCTGTAAGAGGCGACGGATATTATGCTGCTGCATATCATCCACGACGCAGAGTTTCAGGTTTGACAATGGGCAAACCGTCAGTGGCATCTTTTCTGCGATCAGGCGCTGCATTAACGCCCGATCCTCTTCCGAACGTACACCATGATCAATACGATTCACTTTCAGCAAATCTAAAGCTTCCCAGACATAGGCTGCCGGGCCTTCCTCACCTGCATGTGCTACAACCAAGAAACCTGCTTCACGCGCTTTAGCAAAGACACGTTCAAACTTTGAAGGTGGATGCCCGACTTCACTTGAGTCCAAACCGACTGCAATAATCTGGTCTTTATAAGGTAAGGCCTGTTCCAATGTTGCAAATGCAGCATCTTCACTTAAATGACGCAAGAAGCACATAATCAGATGTGAACTGATACCAAGTTTAGTTTTGGCATCATCACAGGCTTTTTGCAAGCCGTTGATCACGGTTGCAAAAGCAACGCCACGATCGGTATGGGTCTGTGGATCAAAGAACATTTCAGTATGCACGACCCGGTCTTCAGCACATTTCTCAAAATACGCCCAGGCCAGATCATAAAAATCCTGTTCATGAATCAATACAGTAGCACCAGCATAATAAATATCCAGGAAGGACTGAAGATTATGAAAGTTATAGACCTGTTTAACTTCTTCAACAGATTTATACGGGATGGCAATTTTATTACGCTGAGCGATCGCAAACATTAGCTCAGGCTCAAAAGTGCCCTCAATATGAACATGAAGCTCGGCTTTTGGCAAAGCTCGAATCAACTCAAGACGGTTCATCGCTTCTCCTCATGAAACCTAAAATAATAAAAAAAGGGTGCAAACTGAGTTTACACCCTTTCCAAATCTAGAAAAATTAGCCGCCAAATAGTGCGAATTTAAGCGTCCATAGTATTGCAATAATCCAGACCATATACGGTACAGTTGATGCCTTACCGGTTAACAATTTGATCAGTGCATAGCTGATGAAGCCCATCGCAATACCATCCGCAATCGAATAGGTAAATGGCATAAATACAATGGTTAAAAATGCAGGAACTGCTTCTGTAATGTCTTCCCAGTCAATATGCACGATACCTTGAATCATTAAGACACCGACAAATAACAGCGCTGGCGCTGTTGCAAAGCTTGGTACAGACTGTGCCAATGGTGCAAGGAACAAACAGGCAACAAACAGGATACCGACTACAACAGCAGTTAGACCTGTACGGCCACCGGCTGCTACGCCCGCAGAAGATTCAATGTATGGCGTAGTCGAAGATGTACCCAGCGCTGCACCTGCAACAATTGCAGAAGAATCAGCAAATAATGCTTTCTTTAAGCGTGGCAGTTTGCCATCTTTCAACAAGCCTGCACGGTGTGAAACACCTACAAGCGTACCGGTTGAGTCGAATAAATCGACCAGGAAGAAGACAAAAATCACGCCAATTAAACTGGCAGTGAACAGACCTTCAAAGCTCATTTGCATAAATGTTGGTGCAATCGATGGCACTGCGCCAACCACACCTTTAAACTCACTCAGCCCCAGTGCTGCTGAAATACCGGTTAACACCAAAATACTGATGATGATCGCACCACGCACTTTAAAGTGATGCATTACAACGACTAGAAGGAAACCAAATAATGCAAGCAAAACCGATGGTTGCTTTAAATCACCCAAACCTACCAACGTAGCGGGATTATCGACAATCAGGCCGGCATTTTTCAAAGCAATCAGCGCCAGGAATAAGCCAATACCACCACCGATGGCCAGTTTCAGCGACATTGGAATCGCATTGACAATGGCTTCACGGATTTTGAACATGCTGATCGCAATAAACACAAGACCCGAGATAAACACAGCCCCAAGTGCTGTTTGCCAAGGCACACCCATTCCCAAACATACGGAATAGGTAAAGAAGGCATTCAAGCCCATGCCTGGTGCAAGTGCAATTGGATAATTTGCAATCAAGCCCATGACTAAACAGCCAATCGCGGCTGCAAGACAGGTTGCTACAAAGACAGCCCCATGATCCATCCCCGTTTCGGACAAAATCATTGGATTGACAATAATGATGTAACACATCGTTAAGAATGTAGTTACACCGGCAAGAACTTCTGTACGGAAACTGGTTTTGTTTTCACTCAGTTTAAACAGACGTTCAAGCATACTTTCTGAAGATGGATTAGGAGTCGTCATGACCTAGCCCCTATTGAGTAAACTTAATGCTTTAAGCAAGCCGTCAAATAAATGAAACTTTATAAAAAAATTCATCAATTTTAAGGATGTGTTAGCAACGAATATGCCAGCATAGCCATTTGACGGGTTAAAATGTTGGAACAGCTTACAGCCCCGGGGCTATGCTATAAAAACCCAAAAAAATCTAAACAAAAAAGCTGCATAACTTTTATGCAGCTTTATTTTCTTGATTTAAATCAAATGCTTCACAAGATGAATTCTGCTTCATCCTGATCGTTGGCAAATTATAACACATTGATTTCTTATTGCTTATTTGATTTTACACTTTATTAGAAATTAATATATCTTAAATGAATACTTTAAATTTTTATTATATTTATTATTGATTTAATTTTATCATTTTAGCCCAATCAACGAAAGAAGATTGTCTAGCCTGCTTAATGTCGATGCCGATTGGATTCCAGCAATTTGCTTGAATCACGTCCATCGTTCAAGACATGACGGATCTTTTCATATTTTCTGATTTCTGACTGTTTATGGACACAAAATCCTAATAAACTGATCATTAAGGCAAAAACAGGGATAGCATATATTTTCATTTTTATTATGCTGCTTTGTAACACTATGCAATTATGCTAACAAAAAACCTAACAAACTTGTGACATAGTTTACATTTAACCCGATAGAAGGCATTTATTTATCTTCTAAAGATTAATTTTATGTCGTTTTATTTATTAATACTTAATTAATTTATAATTCTTTTTTTCAAAAAATCGATCCTATTAAAAATTCTTTCAAATAAACAATAAATAATTGAATTTAATATATTTTTAAAAATATCTAAAAGAATTTTATTCAAAATTAAAATATATAGATAAATGAAATCTAACCTATTCAATAGAAGTTATTTCGATTTATTTTATCGGCCTTTTCCAAGAATACTCAACTTTAATTTTTAGGATAAAATGATCTAAATAAGGGAGATTTTTCGAGGGATTTCAAAGTGTTTAGCGACATTTTTTATTTTTAACTATCTTGAAGTTTTCATTATGCAGTTCATCCATACTTCACTCATCATAGAGGCAAATCGTTGAACACTAGTTAAGAACCTGACCATAATAAATACATCCCAGTATCCAACATATATATCCTCATGCTGGATACTGGGAATCATCTCATTTATGCACTCAGTTGTTCATCACGCTTAAACACCAGTTCTCCCTTGAGTGAACTGTCTGCATCAAAATAATAGCCATCGCTATTAAAAGCTTTCAGTTCTTCGACATGATCAATTTTATTTTCAATCATAAAACGTGCCATGAGGCCGCGTGCTTTTTTGGCATAGAAACTAATCACTTTATATTTGCCATTTTTCTGATCCAGAAATACCGGCTTGATAATGTCTGCCTGAATTTTGCGCTCGTTGACTGATTTGTAATATTCATCAGAAGCAATATTCACCAGAATTTCAGAATTTGCTGCGGTTAAATCCTGATTAATCAGATCAGTAATGTGATGAGCCCAGAACTCATATAGATTATGCCCACGGGAATTGGCCAATTTAGTTCCCATTTCCAGACGGTACGGCATCATCAGATCCAAGGGACGTAACAGTCCATATAATCCAGACAACATGCGTAAACGGTCTTGTGCATAGTGCAGATCTTCATGTTTCAAACTATAGGCATCCAGACCGGTATAGACATCGCCTTTAAATGCAAAAATCGCCTGACGGGCATTGGCTAAATTAAAATCCGGTTGCCAGTCATTAAAACGTGCGGTATTTAAAGTGGCAATTTTTTCACTAACACTCATTAAGCTGGAAATTTCTGTTGCAGAAAGTGTGCGACAAACGTTGATCAAGTCCTGTGAATGTTCTAATAATCTCGCTTGAGTAAATTGGTCAGTCGGTAATGGAGTATCGTAATCGAGAGTTTTGGCTGGAGAAATTAAAGCGAGCATGGCAACCTGGTCAAAAAATGATTAATCAAACTATATCAGTCTGCTTATTTTAATTCCAATTCATGTTTTTATTCACCATAATCGTTAAAATGCACGATTCTCCTGTTAATCATCGGTTTTTATATGCCCGAGCAAATTTTTCTTCAAGGGCCTGCGGGTCAGATTGAAGTTTTTGTGGATTATCCTCAGGGTGAAGTGAAAGGATTCGCGGTAGTTTGTCACCCCCATCCATTGCAAGGCGGTACACCACAACATAAGGTTCCGGTTTTACTGGCACAAATGTATCTGGAACGTGGCTGTATTGTGTATCGTCCAAGTTTCCGTGGTTCTGGTCAAAGTGAAGGTATACACGACGAGGGCTTCGGTGAAACGGATGATGTATTAGAAGTCATTCGGTTCGCTCGCAACCAGCATATTGCCCTGCCTTTTTATGCAGGCGGTTTTAGTTTTGGTGCGCATGTCATGGCAAAAAGCTATGCAGCCTTACCCGTAGAACTGCAACCAAAGCAAACCATTTTATGTGGTCTGCCGACTGCAACAGTTGCCGGTATTCGTCATTATGTGACGCCTGCCATTAAAGGCGACATTCTGTTCATTCATGGCGAAGCCGATGAAGTGACTTTGCTCTCAGATATGATTGAATGGGCAAAACCACAACGCCATTTAGTGACCGTATTACCTGGTGCCAACCATTTCTTTACCGGCTATTTAAAGCAATTGCGGATCGCAATGACCCGGTACTTAGCGCTTGGCTAAATAAAAAAACCCATCAGATGATGGGTTTTTTTATTAAAAGACAAAATCTTCTGCAAAAATTTCATACATCACAGCCCGATATTTAGGCTTATCGATGTAACGGATAATTTTTCCGACCAAGCGTTCTGCAATTTTACGGCTAGCCCAGTTTTCTTCTGCTACCGGGTAGCTTAAGACTTGAATCCCTAGTGTATTGAAAGCATAGGCCACAACACAATGCACTGCCTCATGTCCATAATGATGACCATGTGCAGTTTCACGAATCCAGATACCAACTTCAGGTATTTCATCATAAAGTCGATGCAAACCACATAGTCCAATAAATTCTTGTGTTTCAATATGACGGATCACAAATACATATTCTTTATGATCGGTCATATTTTCCAGCCAATTTTGCCAGACTGTTGCAAATCCCTGTTCAGATTGTGGTGGGTCCCACGCCATAAAACGTGTCAAACTCGGCGTAATTGAAGCATAAGCTTCTTCGGCATCGGCTGATTTAAAACAATTCAGGATCAAGCGTTGACTTTGCAGTGTAGGCAAAGCTGATTGATTCTGTTGAATTAGCTCTTCCATTCAAACTCGCTAAAGCTTTCCTGCTCTTTTAGAGAGGTTTCCACTGCTTGTGCAAGCTGATTAAGCAAACTTCTTTCAGTGATACGATCCAGCCAGTCCTGCTCTTCTTCAGGATATGAGGCAATTTCACAGACCAGATGCCCTTGTTCATCTCTGGTTTCGCAACTCACCGATAAAGGCAGCGCATGTTCTTCCACGCTGACAGCAACCTGAGCTCCACTTTGGCTTAAGGTCTGAAAACCGTATTTGCCTAATTTTTCAGCAAGTAAATGTGCTACATATTCCTGGGTTTCTTGACCATCCCGTGGTGTTTGGCTCTGGGTATTGGCCATGAATTTTAATTTTCGCATCGCTACTTCCAAATGGCTTTTTTCTTATATGGGTTTAGCATAAGCAATATAAACAAAACAGCCAAGCAAAAGCTTGGCTGTTTCACATAATTTTAAAAATTATTCTGACACTTGAATTGGCAATCCTGCGATTGAGGTCAATTCCGTGAAGGTCGGGAAACTGGTTGCGACCGTTTCAGTACCGACAATCTTGATCTGCTCCGAATTACGCAAACCGGCAATCGAAAAACTCATCGCGATACGGTGATCATGATGTGATTCAATTTCACCACCGCTAAAGATTGGCGACCAGTCACCGGACTTACCCTTACCTTCAATGATGATGCCATCTTCAGTTGGGGTACAGTCGATGCCCATGGTTTGAAGACCATCTGCCATGACCTGAATACGATCCGATTCCTTCACGCGAAGCTCGGCAGCGCCGGTCAGAATCGTCTGACCTTCAGCACATGCAGCTGCAATGAATAACGCCGGGAATTCATCAATTGCCAATGGCACCTGATCTTCCGGCATATGAATACCTTTTAAGGTACGTGTACCACGAATACGAATATCTGCAATCGGTTCACCGCCCGCAATACGCTCGTTTTCAACTGTAATGTCCGCACCCATTTGCTTGAGGATTTCAATCACACCAGTACGGGTCGGATTAATGCCTACCGCTTCAAGGGTCACATCCGAGTTTTCAGTAATGGCCGCACCGACCATAAAGAAAGCAGCAGAAGAAATATCTGAAGGCACCTGAATATTGGTTCCAACCAGCTTTCCGCCACCTTGCAGTGAAATTCGGTTGCCTTCTGTTTTCACTTCATAACCAAATGCACGCAGCATACGTTCAGTATGGTCGCGGGTTGGTTCAGGTTCAGTCACCGAAGTTTCACCTTCCGCCCACAGGCCTGCAAGTAAAATACCTGATTTCACCTGAGCAGAAGCCATTGGCAAATCGTACTGAATCCCTTTAAGGTTTAGATTACCGGTAATGGATACAGGTGGTGTACCGCGTTCACCTGTGGTCTGAATTTGCGCGCCCATTTCACGTAAAGGCTTGGCAATACGCTCCATTGGACGTTTAGACAATGACGCATCCCCTGTCATCACTGAATCAAATTTCTGTGCTGCTAGCATACCCGACAGCAAACGCATTGAAGTGCCTGAGTTGCCCATATAAATGGCAGACTGCGGCGCTTTTAAGCCTTGCATGCCAACACCATGAATGGTGACTTCACCATTTTTAGGGCCTTCAATGCTCACACCCATATCACGGAAAGCTTGCAGTGTCGCTAGAGCATCCTCACCTTCCAAAAAGCCGGTCACATGTGTGGTACCTTCTGCAATCGCACCAAACATGATCGAGCGATGTGACACAGATTTGTCACCTGGCACGGTAAATTTACCCTGAAATTTCTTGGCACCCGGCTGAATGGTAAATTGTTGTGTCACTTTATTTTTCTCCATGAAAGGTTTCTTGGCGAGCATATGGTTGAAATGCTGGCGAGCTGCCTGCGCATGACCCAATAAGCCCATCAATGCGTGGGAATCTTCATCTTCAATCAATTTGCGAATAATCGCGAGCTGCTGTTCAAAGCCATCAACAGCATTCAGAACTGCTTTTTTGTTGGCAAAAAAGATGTCATGCCACATTTGTGGATCGCTGGCGGCAATTCGCGAGAAATCCCGGAAGCCACCGGCAGCATAACGAAATATATCTAAATTGTCTTCACGCTTGGCCAGTTGCTCAACCAGGTTAAAGGCCATGAGATGCGGAAGATGACTGGTATGCGCTAGCACTTCATCGTGCTTGTCCACATCCATGCAAATCACTTCGGCTTTGGCCGCTTGCCACAGTTGAATCAGCTTCTCCACGGCCCAATCGCTACTGCTTGGCAGTGGCGTCAAAATTACCTTGTGATTGGCAAATAGATCGATTTTTCCTGCATGTACACCGGTATGCTCTGCACCTGCAATCGGATGACCCGGCACAAAACCTGCTGGAAGCTGGTCACCAAAGACCGCTTTAGCCGCATCGACCACATTACCTTTGGTACTTCCCACATCAGTAATAATGACATTTTCCGTCAAATACGGCTGAATCAGCTCAAGTACTTTTTGTGTGGCACGTACCGGCAAAGCCAGAACAATCAGATCTGCACCTTTGACTGCATCTACAGGATCGGCATAGCCTTCAGAAATCAGACCAAGTGCCTTGGCATCTTCCAAAGTCTTGGACGAACGTGTCGATGCCACAATGTCATTGGCCAAATGCTCGGCTTGAATGACACGCGCCAGACTTGAACCAATCAGTCCAAGCCCGATAAATGCAACTTTTTCAAACAATGGCTGCGACATGAATTAAGCTTTTGCCTCTAAACCCAATACTGTAGCAAGCGCGCTTAAGAATTTCGCGTTTTCTGCTTCAGTACCAATCGATACACGAATGTGGCTGGAAATACCGACCGGACGTACAATCACCCCTTGTTTCAGCAAACCATTGAAGGTTGCTGCGGGGTCTGCCTGTACATCAACCAGAATAAAGTTAGCACGAGAAGGCACATAGTCCAGACCCAAAGCCTTAAAACCTGCTTCAAGTTGCGCCATACCGGCTTTATTCACTTCACGAGAACGCGCGATAAAATCTTCATCTTTCAGTGCAGCCACCGCAGCCACCATCGCAAGATGGTTGACATTAAATGGTTGACGAATACGGTTCAGGTAATCTGTCACTTCAACTGAAGCCAGAGCAAAACCAACACGTAGTGCAGCCAAACCATAACACTTCGACAAAGTACGGCTAACGATCAGGTTTGGATATTGCGCAAGGAATTTCAAGCTGTTGAAGTTTTCCGGGAAATATTCCACATAGGCTTCATCCAGAACCACGATGACATTAGCAGGAACTTTTTGCATGAAAGCTTCAAATTCAGCTTCTTCGAACCAGGTTCCCGTCGGATTATTCGGGTTTGCAATGAAAACGAGTTTGGTGTTGTCCTGAATGGCAGCCGCCATTGCTTCCAAGTCATGCGAGAAGCCTTTAGCTGGTACTTCAATCGCTTGCGCATTAATGGCTTGAGTTACCAATGCATAAACCGCAAAAGCATGCTGGCTATACACCACCGAATCATTTTCTGAAACGATTGCACGGGCAAACATTTCCAGTAAGTCGTTTGAACCATTCCCCAAGGTAATCTGATCATGATTAAAACCAAACTGGGTTTTGATCTGATCTTTCAGGATAAAACCACCACCATCTGGATAACGGCCAATTTCAGCAATTTCCGCAGCGACCGCTTCTTTGACTTTATCTGAACAACCCAGCGGGTTTTCATTTGAAGCCAGTTTGACGATATCAGTAAGACCCAACTCGCGCTCAAGTTCACTGATCGGCTTACCCGGTTGATATGGCTTTAATTTTGAGATGCCTGAATTAGCTGGAACAAACGACATTTTAGACTTCCAATTTTAAATATAAAACAGTGGTCAGCACCCTCGCCCTGACCACGGATAGCTGACTTAAAGTACAGCTGCAGGATATGAACCGAGTACGCGAACTTCTTTGACCAAAGGACGAATTTCTTCAATGGCTGCTTTCACGTGTTCCTGCTCAATATGGCCTTCAAGATCAATGAAGAACACATAAGCCCATTTTTCAGGAAGTGCAGGCCGGGTTTCAATACTGGTCAGGCTGATATTGTGCTTGGCAAACGGCGCCAGAATTTCCAGCAAAGCTCCGGCACGATCATGCGCTGAGATTAGTAATGAAGTCTTGTCATTACCACTTTGCGGCACTTTTTCACGACCAATCACCAGGAAGCGTGTGGTATTTTCCGGATTGTCCTCGATATTGCTATGCATGATTTCGAGGTCATAGATACTCGCGGCAATTTCAGAAGCAATTGCAGCAGAATGCCATTCATTACGAATACGGCGTGCTGCTTCCGCATTGGAACTTAAAGCGACACGTTCCACACCTGGATAATGCGCATCCAGCCACTTACGGCATTGTGCCAAAGTCTGCTGATGCGCATAAATCTGTTTGATGCTGTCTTTACGGGTATTTTCAGAAATCAGGAACTGATGGTGAATCGGTAATTCAACTTCGCCAATCACATTCAGGTTCGATGTTTTAAAACAGTCCAAAGTATGGTTGACCACGCCTTCAGAGGAATTTTCTACCGGCACCAGACCATAATGGGCACTGCCTGCTTCCACGTCACGGAAAACTTCATCAATGGTCGGTAAAGGACGAACCACAGCATCATGACCAAAGTGCTTGAGTACCGCAGAATGGGTATAAGTCCCGACTGGTCCAAGGAAAGCAATGCTTTGCGGAGCTTCGAGTGCCAGACAGGCCGACATGATTTCACGGAACAGACGTGCCATGGTGGTATCAGACAATGGCCCTTCATTACGTTCCATGACATTACGCAAAACCTGAGCTTCACGTTCTGGACGGTAAAACAGCGGATTCTCTTCTGAGGCAAATTTTGCTTTTGCCACTGCTTCAGCCAAACGTGCCCGACGGTTAATCAATTGCTGAATTTGCTGATCAACAGAATCGATATCTTCACGAATTTTTGCCAAATCAAGAGAAGTCGTGGTGTTTTGATCGTCGTTGATCATTGTTCTGTCGCCCTTCATAAACCTTATCTGTTCAGTATAACAATAGTGAGCTTTCAAATGTTACGCAATATGGCATTGGTAGATTAAGTCTTAAAAACATACAGTTGATTTTAACCGTTTATCGCTTTTAGTCATATCTGGTAACATTTACTTCAGCTTTTCTACTTGATTTACATTATTAAATTGTAAACTTTGCCTGTCCATATTAACTGATTTTAAGGAAGATGAAATATCACTATTTCTTAATCTATATAGCGGTTTTAAACATAAGAAAATTAAAATAATTTCTTTTCAAACATCATTTTTGAACCATTCATATCTAAGATAGATTTCACAATAAAATGCACACTCTGCAATCCCATTTTTATCGACTTCTCTTTGATTTCACTTATTTTTTTACATTAAATCACTACTCAATTACAAAGCAGAGACGATTTTTTAACCAATCATAGATAGTCTAACTTAAAACAAGCGTTTGGGTGTCAGTCATGCCAAAAAGAATAGCTGTACTTTTGACGAATAATTTTGAAGATCAGGAATATCTTGAACCCGTTGCAGCCTTGCTGGAAGCAAAGCATAGCATCTGTAATATTGAGTTTAATGCAGGAAAAGTGGTCTATGGTCTGCATGGCTGTTCTGCAGTGACGATTGACCGGGACATCGAACAAATCAGTATTGATGATTTTGATGCCTTGCTGATTCCTGGCGGTGAATCTGCAGTTTCTTTATCTACCGATCTCCGGGTGCTTCAATTTATCCAGGCTTTTAACCAGGCCAAGAAAACCATCTTTAGTTTATGTGATGCATCATTATTACTGTGTGAAGCAGATGTGCTGAAAAATCGAATTATTACCAGTATTCGCGCGCATGCCAGTCGCGTACAACGTGCCGGTGGAACGTATTATGATGCAGAACTGGTGAATGACAATAATCAGTTGATTTCATCGCGCCTACCCAATGATTTACCCATTTTTATTCATGAATGTTTGGATGTTTTAAAATCATAAAGTCTTAAAAAATATTTCCCATCTTGGCCATGTTCTTCCCTATAAAAAAGAGTCCTTCGGGACTCTTTTTTTATGAGTGAGCTATTAACGTCCTAACAGACCACGTGCCACTATCTCTTTCATGATTTCATTAGTACCACCATAAATCCGCTGAATCCGCGCATCAACGAAGAAACGTGAAATTGGATATTCAGTCATATAGCCATAACCCCCAAATAATTGCAGGAGATTGTCCGCGATTTTCATCTGCATATCGGTAGAAAAACTTTTCAATGCCGCTGCAGTTTCTACATCCAGCTTCCCTTGCATATAAAGCTCAAGATTCTGGTTATAAAATGCTGCAGTTGCCAATTCATCAATTTTCGCTTGCGCCAACACAAAACGAGTATTCTGGAATTGACCGATCGCCTGACCAAAAGCCTGACGCTCTTTCACATATTGTGTGGTCACATCGATCGAGCCACGAATGGCGCCTAGAGCGGTGGCAGCGATGGCGGTACGCTCACGTGGCAATTCCTGCATCAGGTAAGCAAATCCCTGTCCCGGCTGACCCAGTAATTGGTCCTTTGGCACTTTAACATTGTCGAAGAACAGTTCAGACGTATCCTGAGCATGCAGACCAATCTTGTCCAGATTAGTGCCTTTTTTAAAGCCTTCCAGATGGGTATCGACCAGCAGCAATGAAACGCCTTTAGCTCGGGCTTGAGGATCGGTTTTGACCGCAAGCACTACCAAGTCAGCATGCTGACCATTGGAAATGAAGGTTTTTGAGCCATTTAACAGATAATATTCATCCTGCAAGATGGCACTAGTACGCATGGCTTGCAAATCTGAACCTGCACCTGGCTCGGTCATGCCAATCGCACCGACCACTTCACCGGTGGCCATTTTTGGTAACCAGTATTTTTTCTGTTCTTCAGTACCAATATGCAGGATATACGGTGCTGCAATATCGGAATGACAAGACAGACCTGTGGCAATGGCACTGTATCCGGCACGTGCAGATTCTTCGATCAGCATCAAGGAATAATCGGTCGGCACCCCATAGCCACCATATTCTTCTGGAACATCGACACACAAGAAGCCATTTTCACCGAGTGCATTCCAGACTGAACGCGGCATCAGACCTTCACGTTCCCACTGGTCGTAGTACGGTGCGACATGTTCGTTCATAAAGCGTTTAAAATTATCGCGGAATAATTCTAGATCGGCATCGTAGGCAAGCATTCTATTGTCCTTGTTGTTTATCATTTTAGTTTCCTTTTCACAGACTATCGACTTTCCTGCTCCCTGTCATGTGCCGGCATTCATCTTTTTACTAACTTCACAGTCAATAAAAAAGGGAAGCCGAAGCTTCCCTTTTAGACATGAAAGACAGACTCAAAATTAGTGAGCGTTATTGCCTTCTTGTGCCATTTTTTCGTCAATTTCTGCAGGATTTGCTAAAGCATAGTTCAGCTTGTCCATATCTAACTGGCCCACCCATTTCGCAACCACTAAAGTCGCCAAAGAGTTACCGACCAGATTGGTCAAGGCACGAGCTTCAGACATGAAACGATCGATACCGAGAATCAATGCCAGACCTGCAACAGGAATATTCCCTACAGCAGCCAAAGTTGCCGCCATCACAATAAAGCCTGAACCAGTCACGCCTGCCGCACCCTTAGATGAGATCAGAAGTACCAGAAGCAGGGTAATTTGATGAGACAAGTCAAGTTGCGTATTGGTTGCTTGCGCAATAAAGATTGCAGCCATCGTCAAGTAAATCGACGTACCATCCAGGTTAAATGAATAACCAGTTGGAATCACCAGACCTACCACCGACTTCTCTGCACCGGCAAGTTCCAGTTTCTTCAACATACGTGGCAGTACTGATTCTGAAGATGACGTCCCTAGTACAATCAGAAGTTCTTCGCGAATCAGGCGGATCATCTTCATGATGCTGAACCCTGCGAAACGCGCAATTGAGCCCAATACGATGAAAATAAACAGTACGCAGGTAACATAGAAACAAATGATCAACTGTGCCAGCTGAGCAAGAGAACCAATACCATATTTACCAATTGTAAACGCCATTGCACCAAATGCACCAATTGGAGCAAGTTTCATCACCATGTTCACGATGTTGAAAAACACATGTGAAATCTGGTCGATGAGTTTCAGGACTGGCTTGCCTTGATCACCTAGCTTATGCAGTGCAAAACCAAAGATGATCGCGAACAATAGAACTTGCAGGATTTCGCCTTCTGCAAATGCGCCCACAACCGTATTTGGAATGATGTTCATCAGGAAGTCGATAGTCGATTGTGACTCACCTGAAGCGACATATTTACTGATGCCACTGGTATCCAGTGAAGCAGGATCAACGTTCATGCCCACACCAGGCTTCACGATGTTAATCACGACCAGACCGATGACCAAAGCAATCGTGGATACGATCTCGAAGTAAAGTAAAGCCACACCACCAGTTTTACCGACTGATTTCATGCTTTCCATACCTGCAATACCGCTGACCACGGTACAGAAAATTACAGGTGCGATAATCATTTTAATCAGACGGATAAATGCATCACCAAGCGGTTTAAGCTGTTCGCCCAAGCCAGGGACATGCTGTTCTACGCCATTGATAATTTGCGTACCACTAGGCGAAAAATGCCCGACCAGAATACCTGCGATAATGGCCACAATCACTTGAAAATACAGTGACTTATAAATTGGTTGTTTCGCCATAATAAATCTACTTGAACGATATCAAAAATAAGAAAGACCATTTTGAGAAATATACTGACCTCTTCATCCCTTCTCAGGATGAACCGGATCAAGTCTCAAAAGGCTCAAGAGAATGTTCAAAAATGATAATCAGCCATGCATTGAATCTGACACTCAAGTATCAGACCAAAGTATTAAATGGGGGAAAGAGATTAAGAAAAATTAAACAGACTCTAAAAATTGCCTAAATTTTACCGAATCTTCAGACTAAATGTGCATAACTTATTATGCGCTTGTTTATGTTTTAACCAGAATGGATTAGACATTAGTCGATAATCAGATTTAACTGATTGTTTTACGTATACTGAAAGGTTTATGGATTTTCATCCTCTCCCTTGACATTAATATTTTCTGCAAGCTGTAAAAAGTTATGAATACCAAAAGAAATATTTATAAAGATTTCGAACATCCCTTTGCCCAATATGTACGCATTGTGGGTAAAGGGAAAAATGGCGCCCGCTCTCTCAGCTATGATGAAGCCTATCAAGCCTTCAGTATGATTTTGAAAAATGAAGTGCTGGATGTGCAGTTAGGTGCATTCTTGATGTTATTGCGGGTCAAGGAAGAATCTGTAGATGAGTTGGCCGGTTTTGTACAGGCGACACGTGACCAGCTGAGTTTCAAAAAACTGGATGTCGATCTGGACTGGTCGTCCTATGCGGGCAAGCGCAAACATTATCCATGGTTTATTCTGGCAGCGCTGACGCTGGCCAAGCATGGTTATAATATTGTGATGCATGGTGCCTCCGGTCATACCATGAACCGCGTTTACACCGAACAGGTGCTGACTTACTTAGGCTATCCAATCTGTCAAAATGATGCTGAGGTTGAACAGCAGCTTCATCAACAGCATTTTGCCTATATCCCGCTAGAAGTAATTTCTCCAATTCTTGCGGACTTGATTGCACTGCGTAATGTTATGGGCTTACGCTCCCCGATTCATACCCTTGCGCGTCTGATCAATCCATTTAATGCCAAAGCGACCCTACAAGCGATTTTCCATCCAGCGTATCGTGGTTCGCACCAGCAAGCGGCTTTCCGCTTAGGCTATAAAAATAGTGCCGTGATTAAAGGTGAAGGTGGCGAATTTGAGCGTAATCCGGATGCCAAAACGCTTATCTGTGGCATTAAAGATGGTGAACTGTATGAGCATGAACTGCCAAAGCTCACTGACAACCGCAGTCCAATTGAAGAAGAACTGGATCTGGCGCTATTTAAGGCTGTCTGGGATGGTCAGCAAAGCCATGAATATGGCGAGATTGCAGTGATAGAAACTATGGGCATTGCGCTATATACCATGGGCGTGTGTGACAGCTTCGAAGCTGCGATGCAAAAAGCCAAAATCTTATGGGCGAATCGCCACACGGTTTAATCTTGTGCAAAAGAAAAAAGCATTGTTCAGTGAATGAACAATGC
This sequence comes from Acinetobacter sp. RG5, assembly GCF_031844265.1. GTDB lineage: Bacteria > Pseudomonadota > Gammaproteobacteria > Pseudomonadales > Moraxellaceae > Acinetobacter. The sequence continues at coordinate 131,836 of NZ_JAUZUV010000004.1, forward strand.
TTTTTTTAATTGTATTGCTATTGGCTGGGAATTAAGCCTTAAACAAAACGAATCGGCTTGAATTCAGGTTCATTCTTGTGATGATCATCATCACACTCTTCACCCTCTTCTTTAGTACCGCGATCGATATAACCGCTGCGCTCATTTTCAGGCAGGTTTTTCATTTCCCACGCATACACTGCCTGCATACAGGTCTGACGCTGTTCTGGTGTCAAGGCTACACCGTTTGGCCACTTTCCAATTTCGACTGCTGTTCTTAGGCGTTCAACAATCTCAGGATTGAGTACGGCAAGCATTTGTTCAATATTCATGATTTAATCCTGCTTAAAATAATCAAAGTCCTGATTCCACCCCAATTTGGTTCGACAGGCATTATAAAAGTCATAACCCGGTGGATGCAGAAGATTCAGTTTAAAGGGATGCTTGCGAATATGGACGCTATCGCCCACATTCAAAGACACACTGTGTTGTCCATCCGCACTGACCATCGGCAGTACGCGATTTTCACGAATCAATAATTTAATTTCACTATGTCCACCGACCACAATCGGGCGTGAAGACAAGGTATGGGGATGCATCGGTACCAAGGCAATCGCATCCATACTTGGATGTACAATCGGGCCCCCACCAGAAAGCGCATAAGCCGTAGAACCAGTCGGCGTAGAGACTATCAGGCCATCGCTGTGCTGACGATAGACATATTGTCCATCAATATTCAGTTCAAAATCGATCATATGTACCGATTTCCCTGAATGTAGCACCACATCATTTAGAGCAATGGCATCGTAAATCACTTCACCTTTGGAGCGAATTTCGACTTCGAGTAAAAAGCGTCGCTCAGTCTGAAAGTCACCCTTTAATACCTGATCCAGCTTGAATATCACTTCAGTCGGCTTGATATCCGTTAAAAAACCCAGACGACCACGGTTAACCCCGATCACCGGGGTATTGTACTTGACCAAGGCGCGTGCTGCATGTAATAGCGAGCCGTCACCGCCCACGACAATCACCAGATCCACCACCTCACCCAATAAGGCACGACTGACGGTTTGGGTATTTTGATAGGGAACAAGTTCAGCTGTCGCTGCATCAAAAACTGGGTGTAGGCCTAAATTGAGAAGATGATCGTGAATAAGGCATAAGGTTTCAACCACCGACGATTTATCAGGACGTCCTATTAACCCGATATTTCGAAAGGTCTTATGGGAAATTTGCACCAGTGTCGTCGCTCCGCTACGAATCCTGCTTATCATAACATTAAGCTATACCTGGATGACAATTTATAACAGTGCTTCATAGGTAGGAAATTATTTGAAATATATTCGAATTAAGGAGAAATTGTGGGGTTTCATTTTAATTTTAAGCGCATTTCTTGATTAAATATTGCAAAATAATGAAAAGCTTCGCATGATTAGCACAATTTCACAGGATCTTATAAGTATTTATGAAATCTGAACGTGGCATGGGGTTTCTTGCCTTAATTTTTTCTATTATTGTCATTTCTATCTTTGTAGCATTTAGTATCTATTTGATTAGATTAGACAATATTGTACGCGACAAGTTTGAAGGTCAGCGCTGGGATATTCCGGCCAAGGTCTTCGCACGTCCGATGGAAGTGTACGTGAATGCCCCAGTCAGCCTGCAGGATTTCCAACAAGAATTAAAATTACTCGGTTATAAAAATTCGGATAGTTATACTAAATCAGGCAACTTTGTCACCACGGGTAATACCCTGTATGTGCATACACGCGGCTTTGATTTTGGTGACCGGGTTGAACCGGAACAAATATTGAAAGTCAGTTTCAGTGGTGAACAGATTGCAGAAGTCAGCGCAACCAAACCGTCTTCAAGCGGTATTGCACGTTTAGAACCTTTATTAATAGGCGGGATTTATCCGCAGCATAACGAAGACCGTGTGCTGATCAAGCTAAATAAAGTGCCTAAGCCCTTGATCGAAGCGCTGATCGCGACTGAAGACCGTAAGTTCTATGAGCATCATGGGGTTTCACCGCGTGGTATTGCGCGTGCCGTGGTCAGCAATATTACCGGTGGTAAACGTCAGGGCGGCTCAACCTTAACCCAGCAACTGGTTAAAAATTTCTATTTGACCCCTGAGCGCACTTTAAAACGTAAAGTGAATGAAGCCTTTATGGCGATGCTGATTGAATTGCATTATGACAAGAATGAAATTCTGGAAGCTTATCTGAATGAGGTAAATCTCGGCCAGAATGGTAACTACTCCATTAATGGTTATGGTCTGGCATCGCAGTTTTATTTTGGCCTGCCACTGCGTGAACTGAATATTTCCCAGCAAGCATTTCTGGTGGGTTTAGTCCAAGGTCCGAGTCTATATAACCCATGGCGCAATCCTGAAAGTGCGAAAAAACGTCGTGATATCGTCCTGAATAATATGTTGGTGATGGGCTACCTGACTCAGGAACAATATGAAAAAGAAACCGCACGTCCGTTAAATGTTATTTCAAAACCGACTTTAGGCCCTGCCCGCTTCCCGGATTTTCTGGATATCGTACGTCGTCAATTACGTACAGATTATCAGGAAACCGATCTGACCAATCAGGGTCTGCGAATTTTCACCACTTTAGATCCTTTAGCCCAAACCAGAATTCAGGACAGCTTTAAAGAGACGGTGGCGCGTTTAAGAAAATCCAATCCGGGTCGCCTGAAAGATTTACAAGGTGCGGTATTGGTATCGCATCCGGAAAATGGTGAGCTGGTAGCCGCAGTAGGTTCTACTCAAGATTTTACCGGCTTTAACCGTGCAGTCGATGCTAAGCGTCAGGTTGGTTCCCTGTTAAAGCCTGTGATCTACCTGAGTGCACTGGAATCAAACCGTTATCACTGGGCGAGCCCGATTGAAGACAGTGAAATCAGCATCAAAAGTGACGGCAAAACCTGGACACCGAAAAACTATAGTGGTCGTGGACATGGTGTCATTCCAATGTCGCAGGCATTATCGCAATCTTATAACCTGTCCACTGTGCGTTTAGCACAAGAATTTGGCCTGTCTACCTTTATTAATCATCTGAAAAAATTTGGTGTAACTTCAGATATCCCATCTTATCCGTCGATTTACTTAGGTGCGGTAGATATGTCCCCGATGGAAGTGATGAATATTTACGGCAACTTTGCTACAGGCGGCTTTAAATACCCAACCAAAGCGATTCGCTCTGTGGTGGATGCCAACGGCCGCTCTCTGGATCGTTATAGCCTGAGTGTGCAACCGACCATTGATCCGGCTTCTGCTTATGCTCTGAATTATGGCTTACAACAGGTCATGTCGAATGGTACAGGTCGTGCAGCCTATAACAGCTTACCACGTAGTCTGAATCTTGCCGGTAAATCCGGTACCACGAATGACAGCCGTGACTCATGGTTTGCCGGATACTCAGGTAATTATATGACCGTGGTTTGGCTCGGTCTGGATGACAACAAAGTCACTGGCTTGACCGGTTCTTCAGGTGCCCTGCCCGTGTGGACCAATGTCATGAAACAACTACGCCAAAAACCGGTGAATTTACCACAGCCGAATGAAATCGAATGGCATTGGCTGGATCGTTATACCGGTCATTTATCGGCACAAGGCTGTGAAGGCGCCATGTATATCCCGATTTCGCGTCATGCCCTGCCAAATCAGGCGACTGCCTGCGGCATCTCGCACTATGCGACGGAACCTTATGATATTGATTCAGAACCTGCGCCATCTGATGCTGAACAGGATGATATGAGTCGCTACATACAAGAAAGTGAAACAGAAATAGAACGCGATCTTGAGAGCGAAACCCGTATTATCGCCAGTGGAAGTTATAGCCATTAATTGAGTCTATGTTTATGTTAAGAAAAATCCTCCCTGGTTTGCTCATCCTCAGTCTGGTGGGCTGCCAAAGTATCTCTGAGCCAGAAAAGCCAGTTACCCCAGTCAAGCCTGCGACGGAAAAACCTAAGGCAAAAACGCCAGACAGCGTAGTGATTACGCCTTATGACCGTCCTGACATTAAACGTCAGAAAATTGTCATTCCTGAACAGAAGCCGAAAAGCCAAAAGTTTGATGATGGCCGTAATCTGCCGGCTTTCAAGAGTCTGATGCAGCAAACCCAGCAGGCCTATACCAAGCAGCAGTTTGCTCAAGCTGAAGCTTCTGCAACTCAGGCACAGCGACTGGCCCCTCAGGCACCGGAAACGTATTTATACCTGGGCATGATCGCCAACCGTAAAAATCAGCCAGCAAGCGCCGATGCTTTTGCCTTACGTGGCCTGAGTTATGCACAATCTAGTGCTATGAAAAAGCAGCTTTGGCAAGTACGCCTTAAATCTGCTCAGTTGCGGAAAAATGCCAAAGCGATTCAGCAAGCTCAACAGGCACTGAAAAAGCTTTAAGATAATTTTCTATAGAAACTGACTTACCAATAGAAAGTTTATTTTCTAAATAAAGTGTTTAAATATAGCGAATGCCGGCAATGCCATAAGCATGCTGGCTTTTTGCATAATCGAGTTCTTCAGCTTTCATTCCGCCCAAAGCAAGAACCGGAATCTGTACCTGCTCTGCCATTTGCTTGAATTGCTCCCAGCCTAGCGCAGGTGTGTCCGGATGCGTTGCGGTCGCCAGTACCGGACTCAGTAAAGCCGCTTCACAGCCGATCTGTTCTGCATGCATTAAAGCGGTCAGGTCATGACAAGCCGCTAGATAACGATAGCCAGATTTCAATTCACTTTGTTTCAAGTTCATCAATTGAGTCTGTTTTAGATGAATCGTGCGAATCGTCTGCTGCTGCAATTCATTCAGTTGTGACCAAAGCTGCTGATTAATGATTAACTTGGAGAGTTGATCTACCGGATATTGCTGTAATTGCATGATCCGTTCAGGCGTTGCTTCCACGCGCCAATACAACATTTGATCTGTATCCAGACTTGATAAAATATCCAGATCTTCAGCTATCTTGATGCGCTGCGGCCATTGCAGCTTTTGGATCATGGACTGATTGGCTTTCGGAAAATTCAGCCGACCAAGTTCTTCTCGGCTGTACCAGCGCCAAGGCTGTTTGATTTCAGCCAGTTGAGCAGGCTGTACTGAAGCATGGAAAATATGCAAATTGACGATGAGATCTTCATATTCATAGGAGATAAAATCAGAGGCATGCCAACGTTCAATATCAACGCCGACCTCTTCCATCACTTCGCGGCGACATGCCTCGACTGGTAATTCGCCCTGTTCAACTTTTCCGCCTGGAAATTCATATTTATTGCCCTGATGCTGCTTGGCCTCACGCCAGCCGACGAGAACCTGATTTTGATAAAATAAAAGCGCAATTGCGACATGAATCGTAGCTTTAGTCATGATGTACAGAACCGTTAAAGTTTTACAGATTGTAAGCAAATTAGAGTTTTTTATAAATTGCTCAATATTTCGTTGACAGACCTATTCGATAATGATTATCATTTAAATCAATCCAAAACACACCACGGAGTCGACGGAATGAACGCCCCATTTAGCCTATTTACCCGTAACAATGATACTCACCATGCCTTGCCAATGCTGCACTCCAACAATCTTTTTGCACTGGGTCGTGAAATCCGGATCATGCATGCCGGCGAAGAATACCGCTTGCGTCTGACCCGCAATAACCGTCTTATTCTGACCAAATAATTAAATCAGTTCTAATAATAACAAACGTGGGAAGCAGCAGTATGAATCAGCGCATACTGCTTTTTAATCTTCTGATCATGAGATTTGCTATTCAGGCTTAAAACTCAATGACACTTTAAGTCCACCCAAGTCCGACGGCGCATAATCAATTTTAGCTACATGCAGTGCCATAATTTTCTGGCAAATGGATAGGCCTAAACCTGAACCCTGAGTTCGCGTACCCAAAGCACGATAAAAACGTTCACCCAAACGTTCCAGCACATCATCAGTAATCCCCTCTCCTGAATTTTCAATCAGCAACTGTATCTGTTTCTGCTCAATAACTGTTCGGATCTCGACCTGTCCCTGTTGTGGCGTATAACGGATCGCATTGTCGACCAGATTGCGAATACAACTAAAAATCAGTTCTGGATTCGCTTCGATCACAGCATCCTCAAGTTTTAGATTCCAATGAATGTCTTTTTCTTCTGCAAAAGGCTGCAAGGCCTGCAAAGCCTCCTGAACCAGATTCTTAAGATTAATCGTTTGCGTTGCTAATTGCCCTGTTCGCTCCGGATCGAGTCGTGCCAGTAAAAGTAAATTTTCCAGTACCTGCGTGCCGCGGTTGACATCATTATGGATCAACTGTAATGCCTGAGGGAGCTGTGCATCATCTTGATATTTGCGTTTTAAAACCTGTAGACGCATTTGAATCGCAGACAGTGGCGAACGCAGCTCATGTGAAGCATCTGCAGTAAAACGCTGTTCAGCAGCCAGTGATTTCTCCAGCCGGCCGAGCATGGCATTCAGCTGACGAATGATCGGTTGCAGTTCAGTGATTTCAGGGTCAGGTGTTTTAATAGGACTCAGATCCTGAGCAGTCTTGGAACCAATGGCACGCGAAATCTTGTTTAATGGCTGTAACTGGCGTTTGACCGAGACCCTTAGAATCAGCCATTGCACTAGCCATAAAGTGAATAAGATCCCGGCAAAGCCCAAAGTAGTTTGCCAGAGTTCATCGAAACGTACTGAAAGTGGCTGTACGATTTTGACCTGAAGGTCGTCATCTTCCGCAGTCAGTATCCGGATAAAATGACCATTTTCATAAGCAAACTGAAAGCCGTTGTTCTGTGCTTTTGGAATGGTATTAATTAATTCATCATCAATCGAAGTAGTCAGTATCTGCTGATCTAGCAACAAGGCATACTGGATATCGAACTGTTCACTGAGTTCATCGACCTGGGCGTCTTTGGCCTGGGTCACATCGCCAAGCAGCAACTCAGAAATCTGCTCCATTAATTCATCATGCAGCTGACTGGCTTGATAACTGGAAATTCCCAATAACAGCAGCCAGGCCAATATTCCAGCCAATATCGAACTGAACAGCGCATGTTTGATCAGTTTAGTTTGCAAGGAAATAGCAGCTGACATAGGTTTATACCTCAGCCTTATGCATGCGATAGCCCAGACCGCGAATAGTCTTGATCATCTGGCTGCCGATTTTTTTACGCAGCTGATAGATAAATACTTCAATGGCATTACTTTCAATTTCATCACCCCAGGCGTACAGCGATTCTTCCAGCTGTTCACGGGTGACAATATGTTCAGGCTGCTGCATCAGCTTGTATAGAATTTGAAATTCCTTCGCAGTCAGATTCACAGCTTGACCTTCTTTAGTTAGGGTCTTGGCTTGAGTGTCCAGACTGAGATCCTGCCATTGCAGGATATGATTCGGTGTTTGCTGTTTCTGTCTGAGTTGGGCACGAACTCGGGCCGAAAGTTCTTCCAGACTAAAAGGTTTGACCAGATAATCATTCGCGCCTAAATCCAGACCTTCAACCCGGTCATCAATACTGTCTTTGGCCGTAATAAAAATCACCGGCGTATCTTGATGTTGGCTGCGCAAAATTTTCAGAATGTCATCTCCAGTGGCATTCGGCAGGCCACGATCCAGCAGAATACAGTCATATTTATGCTGCTCAATCGCTAGGATCGCATGATCACCACGCTCTACCCGATCAATCACATAACCGTCCATTTCCAGCCAAGTCTGGATACTGTCTGCCTGAGACTGATCATCTTCCGCCAAAAGAATACGCATATTCTGCTCCGTTTGCTTCCTTGTTCTATCTTGCCTTGAAAAAGTTCCAGGCTCAAAAAAACCACATGCTTTTTGGTAACTTGCATGTGGTTTTTTGTCGCTGTGTTCAAATTGATTTCAGCAAATCAGGCGATATTAGAAACGAACCTGATCAACCTCAATTTCAACACGTTTTGCCGGTTTATAATCAATGTCGATTTCACCTGTGATGATTACCGGTGTTTTGGCTGAAATCGGTTTGCCTTGCCAAAGTTCATCATCAATCTCAACAGTAATAGTTCCTGTGCTGTCTCGGAACTGGTATTTTTCATCACCGACCGCTTTCACGACATAACCTTTAAGCTGAACCTTACTGTCATCTTTCATGGCCAGTGCCTGTTTGACTGTGGTCGATTTAGCAAAAGCAGCCTGATTCACAGCCGTGTCACTACTTGCTATCGTAGCTGTCGCGATAGAACCCATCAATGCAGCTGCCAAAACCGTATTTATCATCATTTTCATCGCAGTTACCTCTTTAAAGTCTTGCCTTGTTTCGATGATGCTATTAAAACAGCCAAAGATGAATTGAATCTTAAGATTGCTTCATTTTCAAAATTAATTTAAGGGCACCACTCTCAGGACTTCTTCAAGCGTAGTGACACCTTCCAGAATCTTGCGCGCGCCGGCAATTCTGAGCGGCTCTACCCCTTCTTTTTTCGCCTGCTGACGCAGCTGGTTCAGATTAGCATCGGCACCAATCAGCTGTTTAGTGGTCAGACTCAGTGGCATAAACTCATAAATCCCAATACGGCCTTTATAGCCGGTATGCCGGCATTCTTCGCAGCCCACCGCCTTAAAGACAAATTCCGGTCGCGGCAAAGGATAATCGGCTGCCAGATGCTGCCATTCCTGTTCATTCAGGAAGCTTTCCTGCTTGCAATGTGGGCAGAGTTTACGCACCAGACGCTGAGCCAGAACACCCAAGATGGTTGCTGCTGTCAAAAATGGCTGTACGCCCAGATCATGCAGACGGGTCAGACTCGACGGCGCATCATTGGTATGTAAAGTCGATAGAACCAGGTGACCGGTCAATGCTGCCTGAATCGCCATATTGGCAGTGTCCTGATCACGGATCTCCCCGACCATGATAATGTCCGGATCTTGACGCATCAGGGCACGCACGCCGTCAGCAAAGCCTAGATCGATGCCGTTATTGACCTGCATCTGGTTAAAGCTGGGTTCCAGCATCTCGATCGGGTCTTCAATGGTACAGACGTTGACCTGTTCAGTCGCCAGCTGCTTCAAGGTTGAATAAAGCGTAGTAGTTTTACCGGAACCGGTTGGGCCGGTCACCAGAATAATACCATGACTGTGACTGGTGAGATTATTCCAGTCATTGAGCAAATGGCCTTCAAAACCGAGTTGCTGGAAGCTTCTCACCAGCACTTCCGGATCGAAAATACGCATCACCAGTTTTTCACCAAAGGCGGTCGGCAAGGTCGACAGACGCAGTTCAGTTTCCTGTCCTTTAGGTGTCCGGGTTTTCAGGCGGCCATCCTGTGGCTTACGTTTTTCCGCCACATTCATCCGGCCCAGAATCTTGATTCGGGAAATGACGGCGGTCAATGTATTGGCCGGCATGTTGTAAATCGTATGCAGCACCCCATCAATCCGGAAACGGATCTTGCCGGTGTCTTTACGTGGTTCCATATGAATATCACTGGCACCTTGTTCAAAAGCAAATTGCAGCACCCAGTCCACCAGTTTGACAATATGCTGGTCATTGGCATCCGGATTCTGGGAATCGCCCAGTTGCAGCAAGGCTTCGACGCCCTTATTTTCCCGGTCATAGGCAGACGATTTTTGTGAACCACTAACTGCACGACTGACCTGATAATATTCAGTAATATAACGTTGTAATTGTTCTGGATTCAGTAATACCCGTTGTATTTTTTTTGGTGCAATATTCTGTTCGAGATTCGACACCCATTCGGTTTTATAAGGCTGATCCGTAGCGATCAGAACTTTGTCTGCCTGTATTTCCACTGCCAAAATATGGTTGCGCAGTGCATATTCCTGCGACATGACATGGGTCAATGCCTGTACATCAGCTTTAAGCGGATCAATGATATAGAACATCAATCCGGTTTTTTCTGCCAGCCACTGACATAAACGGTTCAGAGTCAGTGTTGTTTGAGGATGGGACTGATCGACCAGATTAAAATTAGCAATCCACTGTAAAGGGTGCCATTTTAGGTGTTCACGTTGCCGATGAGTGGTTTGTACCAGCATCCGGTCACGTTCACTGATTTTACCGTCTTTAAAGAGTTGGTCTAGACACCATGCCGTATCAATTTCAAAGTCAAATTTCATTATTATCAGTCCCCAAACTTGCCTCCACTATAACAAGTTTTTGCAGTTTTTCGCATGCTCCCCACCTGTTGAATGTACGTTTCTATTTCAATCTCAAAAAGAAAGTAAATAATGGATTTGATTACTACCGCAACATTTTTGATCTATGCAAACTCTATCTCGTCGCATATATTTTTAAATAATCAACTCTTAGCTTGCTGAGGTCACAGATGGATTTGACTGCGGTTCCCCTGCATGCGCATTCTTTTCATGAACTGCTCACGATACTCACCTCGGCATTAGGCTGCGGCCTATTGATTGGTCTGGAGCGGGAACGGCATAAGCAACGCGAACAGCAACCGAGTTTTGCCGGCTTACGTTCCTTTGCGATCTGTGCTTTATTGGGCGCACTGTGTTTCCTGTTTGGAATCGTGATTGCTGTAATAGGTGCTTTGATCGTGGGTGGCATGGTCATTTTATCCATAAAAAATCAGCCAGATGACCCGGGCATTACCACAGAGCTTGCATTTGTGATGACCTATTTTATTGGCGCCATGTGTTTATGGAATATTCCTCTGGCAGCCGGTCTTTCTGTGCTCTTAACCGGTATTTTGATGGCCAAACATACCATGCACAATATTGCCGGAAAATGGATTAAAGAAGCCGAGTTCAGGGATGGACTGTTATTACTGGCCTTGATTTTGATTGGTCTACCGCTTACTCCTGACCGACCTTTCTGGGGTGAAGTGCTTAACCCTTATCTTATTCTCAAATTACTGACCTTAATTTTAGTGGTACAAGCTCTGGCGCATATTGCGAAACGCTTTTTCTCGACTAAAAATGCCCTGATGCTGTCCTCTATTGCTTCCGGTTTTGTTTCCAGTACAGCCACCATCGCTCAGTTAGGTTTACAGGTCCGTAAAGGTGAAATGGATGCACGATCGAATGCCGGCGCCGCACTGATGTCCTGTATCTCGACCATCGTACTGCTATTGATTGTGGTTGGAGGGGTATCATGGAGCTGGCTGAAAATCCTGCTTTTGCCCTCTTTAGTTGCCGTAATCCTTCTGGCAGCCTGTGCGTTTTTATTATTGCGCAAGGCAAAACCTGCGCCGAGCATGGAATCATCAGACAGCCAGATGTTTAGCTTAAAAGAAGCTGTGATTATTGCAGTCACATTAACATTGATTCAGGCTGGAGTTTACGGACTGGAGGTCTGGCTCGGGGATGCCGGCTTACTGGCCGGGACCTTACTCGCCTCTCTGTTCGAGATTCATGCCGCGATGGCGAGTGTCGTCGTTCAAGGTGATCCCTCCAATATGCGTCTGATTTATGCCCTGCTTTTAGGTCTGGGTGCTCATGCCCTGGCCAAATCAGCCAATGCCGCTTTGACCGGTGGCTGGAAGTTTGTACTTTATTTTGCACCGGTGCAGATTTTACATATGGCGGTGTTGATTGGGGTTTTGTGGTGGAACCTATAATCTAGGAAGGAATATGCTGGATAGCAACAATTAGCACTTGCTGAGCATGAATTTTGAAATGGATATCAACATTTGCAAACTTCATCCCATATACCCGTTCTTCATCTTCCTGATATGCAGGTCTTGGATCTAAAGATAAGACAGCTTCCAGTTCCTGAATAGTCTGCACAGAAATTTTTCCATTTCCTAGTAATTGTTGCTTTTGCTGCTCCGCTTCATCGCTCCAAATGACGGTTTTACGTGGTGGTTCATCCTGTGCATAACCGCTTTGTGCTTCAATGATGGCATCCGAATATTGAATATAAGGTTTGATATCCATAATTGGCGTGCCATCGAGCAAGTCACTCCCTGTCACATACACTCGAACATGTTTGCCCACTTTTCTCACTTCTTTGAGTTTGACCACAGATAAACCAATCGGTGATGGACGATACATGCTGCGCGTAGCAAACACGCCTATTTTCTTGTTACCACCCAAACGCGGCGGACGCACTTGTGGACGAAACTGGCTGTTGTGCTGGTTTTTATTGTCATGAAATTGCCAGACCAGCCACAAATGACTGAATTCTTCAATTCCCTCAAAGGCAAGCAGGTCATTATAGGGCCCGACCATTTCAATATAGCTTTCGACCTGAACCAGATTCGGCTGACGAGGAATACCAAATTTTTCTTTATAGGGAGAACGCATATAACCAATAATCGGCAGCGTCAGTTCAGTCATCATCACTTTTTTTGATAAGCTCAATTAAATATATTCAGTTTATCGAGAATGAATTTAGATTAGAATAGCAAGCTGTTCTAATTTGATAATTTATTGAGACCTTTAATGGCTGCTTTTAACGTCGAAAAGATTACTCACGTCCACCACTGGAATGATACTTTATTCTCTTTTAAAACGACTCGTGACACTGCTTTGCGTTTTAAAAACGGTCAGTTTGTAATGATCGGCCTTGAAGTCAATGGCAAGCCGTTAATGCGCGCATATTCAATTGCAAGCGCCAACTACGAAGAAGAGTTAGAGTTTTTCTCAATTAAAGTGCCGGATGGTCCACTGACTTCGATTTTACAGAAAGTCAAAGTCGGCGATGACATTTTGGTGTCTAAAAAGCCAACAGGTACACTGGTACTTGATGACTTAAACCCAGGTAAGAATTTGTATCTGCTTTCTTCTGGTACTGGTCTTGCACCGTTCCTGTCGACTATTCGCGATCCAGAAACTTACGAGCGTTTTGAAAAAATCATCGTGGTTCACGGTACCCGTTTCATTTCAGAACTGGCTTATCAAGATTTGATCCTGAATGAAGTGCCGAATCATGAATTCTTCTCTGAACTCGGCGCGAAAGAAAAATTGGTATATTACCCAACCGTAACCCGTGAAGAATATCCAAATCAAGGTCGTGTAACCACTGCGATTGAAACCGGCGAACTGTTTGAAAAAATCGGTCTGCCACGTTTCAACCCGGAAACTGACCGTGCCATGTTATGTGGTAGCCCGGCATTCCTAGATGACGTTGCTGCGCTTCTTGACCAACACGGTCTGAAAGAATCTCCAAAAATGGGCGTTCTAGGTGACTACGTGATTGAACGTGCATTCGTAGAAAAATAAGATTTGCTAAACTAAAAAACCGGACTTTTAAGTCCGGTTTTTTATTGGAACCATCACTAAATAATTAACGATCGCGACCTTCCTGGTTTGCAGAACCTGAACAGCCTGCGCCACCTGCAATGATGAAACCCGTTTGCGCTTTACATGAACCAATCATACGGCCATGAGAGTCAAATGTAGTTACTGACGATGCACAGCCCGTCAATACAACAGTCGCTACAAGTGCAATAAGTGCTGATAATTTCATGATATTCCCCTTTATTATTTACGGTTTTAAATTAATCTGATTTTGACTTGGTGGCGTTGGTAACAGGCCTGTATTCGCATCTGGCGTATTGTAATTCACACCTAAGGCATCGCCTGAACCACTACAATGTGCACTTGCGGTCGAAAGTAGGCCACGCGTCGCCATACATGAACCGATGATTTTTCCTGTTGCATCATAAGTCACGACTTTGGAACTACAAGCGGCTAGCCCCGATATTGCCAATATTGAAAAAATTTTAATTAAATTCACATTAACCCTCGCACGATGCAAAAAACTAAATTATTAAAATTTATGTATATTTTCTGAATTTCGCCAGAGATTCTAATTTAATTTGTTTATTTGTAAAGCTTTATTTTTCAAATATTATAAAAATGGAAATAAATAAAAAGCTGCCCTTTAGGACAGCTTTAAATATAAAAATTAGCTGGATTTATGTTTTAGTGATCTTTCTTCAAGAGACTGCTTAATCACTTGATAACCTGATGTTATGCCGAGTGTGGCGATAATCACAGCCACAATAATATCTGGCCAAAGACTGCCTGTACCAAATACGCCTACGGCTGCCAAAATGACCGCAAAGTTGCCAATTGCATCATTACGGCTACAGAGCCAGACCGACCGCATATTGGAATCACCTTCACGAAAAGCATAAAGAATTGCTGCTGTAAATACATTCGCCACTAAGGCTAGGACGCCAATCAGGCCCATTGTCAGTGCTTCAGGTGGAATGCCTTGCAGATAGGCGTAAATCACTTTGCCAATCACTACCAGACCAAACAATGCCATAGTCATCCCCTTTACCAAAGCGACTGTTGCCCGCCAATACAGACTCGCACCAAATACAGCCAAAGAAATCCCGTAATTGACGGCATCACCAAAGAAATCTAGCGCGTCTGCCCACAAGGCTGATGAATGTGCATATGCACCACCGATCAGCTCCACTACAAATAAAGTGAAGTTTACCAGCAAGGCAATCCATAGCGCTGCTCTAAATTTGCTGTTGGGCTTGATGGGTGCCGGTTCAGGACTACAACTACAGGCCATATCATTCCCCCGATGATTTTTTATCCAAAATACGATAAATTGATTAGAAACTATGGACTAACTCCAAGGTCAAGCATGAGGGCGATATGTCAGTTTATTTGATTTCAGAAATGGCCAAAAAAACTGGTCTAAGCACCGATACATTACGTTTTTATGAGAAAAAAGGCTTTATTCAGCCGAATTTTCGAGCAAGTAATCAGTATCGTTATTATGGTGAAGACACATTAAAAAGACTGCTTTTTATCAAGCGTTGTCGTGCCTTGGACATGTCATTAAAAGAGATTGAAACCCTGATTCAACTTGAACAAAATCCTGAGCAGGAGTGCTGTGCCGTCAACCAGCTGATTGATCAACATCTTTCGGATATTTCAAATAAAATTAAAGAATTACAGATATTTGAACGACAACTGATCACACTGAGAGAAAGTTGCAATACCCCGACCACCATTGATCATTGCCAGATTTTAAAAACGCTTGAAAACCCTGAAAATGATTGAATGTTGAAGACATTTTATGGAGGATTCTCTACTTAAAATAAAACCTTGTTTTACATCCAAATCGCATATTTCCGAGTGATTTACTAGGTTGAATCCAAATTCCAGATGATTAGAATAAAGCCGTACTTTTTATATGTCTTTCGATTTGATCATGAGCATTACCACTGTTACCGAACTTCTCTCACCTGCTGGCTCACTGAAAAATATGCGCTATGCCTTTGCTTATGGTGCAGATGCAGTCTATGCCGGTCAGCCGCGTTATAGCTTGCGGGTTCGGAATAATGAATTTGACCATGACAATCTCGCCATTGGCATTAAAGAAGCACATGAACTCGGCAAAAAGTTCTATGTGGTGGTCAATATCCAGCCGCATAACTCCAAGCTGAAAAATTTTATTCGTGATTTAGCGCCTGTAGTGGCGATGCAGCCGGATGCGCTGATCATGTCCGATCCAGGTCTGATCATGCTGGTGCGTGAACATTTTCCAAAGATGGATATTCACCTGTCGGTTCAGGCCAATGCCGTGAACTGGGCAACCGTGAAATTCTGGAAAAACATGGGGCTGACCCGTGTCATTCTGTCACGTGAACTGTCGATTGAAGAAATTGCAGAAATCAAACAGCAAGTGCCCGATATGGAGATTGAGGTCTTTGTTCATGGCGCATTATGTATGGCCTACTCTGGCCGCTGCATGTTGTCCGGTTATATGAATAAACGTGATGCCAATCAGGGTGCCTGCACCAATGCCTGCCGCTGGGAATATAAAGTTCTGGATGCCAAGGAAGATGAAACCGGTGATGTCATTCCAGTAAAAAATCTGGATTCAGGCTGCTGCTCTAAAGATGCTGATGAACAGCACATGCAAGAACAACATCAGTTTGATGAGCCTGTGCTATTGCAGCGGAATGATGAAGATATGTTTGCCGCAGAAGAAGATGAACACGGCACTTATTTCATGAATTCTAAAGATCTACGTGCAGTCCAGCATATAGAGCGCTTAACTAAAGTGGGTGTGCATTCACTGAAAATCGAAGGCCGTACCAAGTCTTATTTCTATTGCGCCCGTACTGCTCAAATTTACCGTAAAGCGATTGATGATGCGCTTGCGGGTAAACCTTTTGATCCGTCACTGATGACACAATTGGAAGGCTTAGCGAATCGTGGTTATACCGAAGGTTTTCTACGCCGCCATGTGCATAGTGAATATCAGAATTATGAACATGGTTCTTCCAGTTTTGATCATCAAATTTTCTGCGGTGAAGTACTGGAGCGCAATGGAGATTACATCAAGATCGATGTGAAAAACCGTTTTATCGTCGGTGACTCACTCGAACTGATGACGACTAAAGGCAATATCACTTTCAATTTAACCGAAATGAAAGACAAAAAAGGTAATCTGATCGAAGACGCCAAAGGTTCAGGTCATATCGTTGAGATTCCAGTTCCGGCAGATGTTGATATGCAATATGCCCTGCTGATTCGTAATCTGCCAAGCTCGACTATGGATATTTCGGCATCTTCACTGGCTTATCAAGCGAGTTAAATATGGCACTACTAATTACCGACAAATGCATCAATTGCGATATGTGTTTACCGGAATGCCCAAATGACGCGATTTATGAGGGTGCGAAAGTTTATGAAATTGATGTGAACCGTTGTACAGAATGCGTCGGTTTTTATGAGCATCAGACCTGTGTAGATGTCTGTCCGATTGAATGCATTGTTCCACATCCGGAGTATCGGGAAACACAAGAACAATTACTGGAAAAATTTAAGGGTTTGAACTTATTTAAATCTTAAAAATGAAGCGATGGAATAAACATTGCTTTATATAAAAACAACCTTGGGGAAAGTATAAAAATAAGGGTTGAAAACAAAAACTGTGCAGAGGAAAGGAACAGCTGAAAGTGCGTGGGGACACTTTTGGCTGTTCCAATAATAAATATAAAAAAAGGAACTCGGGTGTTAGCGTCCTGAGTTCCTATAAAGCGATAATAATGTATTTATAAGATATAGCACCTCGGTTTTGGGGAACCCAGGTGCTATTTTTTTATTGTCCTGAACGGATGATGTAATCAAAAGCAGACAGTGATGCCTTGGCACCTTCACCGGTGGCAATGATGATCTGCTTGTAAGGCACTGTGGTACAGTCACCTGCCGCAAACACACCTTTGACATTGGTTTCGTTGCGGTCGTTAATCACAATCTCGCCACGGTTAGTTAATTCAACAGCCGTTTCTTTCAGGAAGTCCGTATTTGGCAACAAACCGATCTGCACGAAGATCCCTGCAAGTTCTACTGTATGCTCTTCATCTGTGGCACGGTCTTTGTATTTCAGACCCGTCACCTGTGAACCGTCACCCAGCACTTCAGTCGACAAGGCATTCTTGATCACGGTGGTGTTCGGCAAGCTGTTCAGTTTGTCTTGCAGCACCTGATCCGCACGCAATTTGGTATCAAATTCCACCAAAGTTACATGCTCTACAATCCCTGCCAGGTCGATCGCAGCTTCCACCCCCGAGTTACCACCGCCAATCACGGCGACACGTTTACCCTTAAACAGTGGGCCATCACAGTGCGGACAGTAGGCCACACCACGAGTTTTGTATTCCTGCTCACCTGGAACGTTCATCTCTCTCCAGCGTGCGCCGGTCGACAGAATCACGGTTTTAGATTCCAGTTTGGCACCATTCTCTAACGTGACTTCCACCAGACCATTGGCCGTTTCATCTGCACCTTTGATGTTAGAGACACGTTGCAGGTTCATGATGTCGACACCATATTCACGCACGTGGGCTTCCATCTCGGCTGCAAATTTAGGACCTTGGGTCTTCTGTACAGACGTAAAGTTTTCAATGTCCATGGTATCCATGACCTGACCGCCCATACGTTCAGCCACGATCCCGGTTTTAATGCCTTTACGTGCTGCATAGATGGCAGAGGTATTCCCCGCAGGGCCGCCACCGATCACCAGGACATCAAAGGCATCTTTGGCATTCAGTTTTTTCGCATCTTTGGCAGCGGCATTGCTATCCAGTTTGGCAATGATTTCTTCCAGCGTCATACGACCCTGACCAATATGCTGGTTGTCCTGGAATACCATCGGCACCGCCATGATCTTGCGTTCTTCGACTTCGTCCTGGAAGAAAGCCCCATCAATCATGGTCGCTGTAGTGCCCGGGTTATAGATGGCAATCAGGTTGAGTGCCTGAACCACATCCGGACAGTTATGGCAACTTAAGGATACAAACACATCGAAATTAGATTGAACACCCAGGCTTTTAATATTCGCCAGTACTTCATCAGAGACTTTTGGTGCATAACCGGAAGTTTGCAGCAATGCCAGAATCAGCGAAGTGAATTCATGGCCCATTGGCAAGCCTGCAAAGAATACACGTGGTTCCTCACCAGCTTTTGCAATCCCGAAACTTGGCGCACGTGCATTGGTCCCGTCAAAGCGTGCAGTGACCAGGTCAGACAGTGCAGCCACTTCGGACACCAGTTCCTGGATTTTGGCTGATTTGTCAGAGCCATCCAAAGTCGCCACCAGTTCAATCGGGCCTTCTAGGCGTTCTAATAAGGTTTTAAGTTGGGCTGAAGTATTTTGATCTAACATTGCTAACGTCTCCAAAGGAGTAAATGTTTACTTGATAACAGGATATTAAATGAATTGAATAAATAGGTAAAACAGTTTGTTTTTATTTTATTGATCGATATTTTAGATTATTAATCCAATCATAGATTTTATGCTGCCTTATTTTAATTTTTGGGCGGTATTGAGCAAGTTGAATAGGTTATCTTAAAAATAGCGTTGAAATTCCATCAAAAAATGCTCCCTATTCAGGAGCATTTTGGAAAATTAATGAATGCGCTGTTCGATACGGAGTGATCGGCCCTTGATTGAATTGGCCAAGAAAAACAAGATTAGACTGAGTAATGCCGATAAAATAGCAACACCAATAATGACCAGATTCGTGATCTGACTTAACTGATCCGCCTGTTGCACCTGCGTATTTACACTCTTGGCGACCGGTGTCATCGCTTGACCATAGACCTGTTGCTGCATGGTCCAGATTTGTTCAGGCTTGAAACCATATTGTTCAAATTTAGGATCCTGTTTTTCTGCTTCAACCAAATTTAAAACATAAGGTTTTGCGGCAGATAAATCTTGAGGCTTATGCAGCAATGCCGTTTGCGCCAGTAAATAAGACTTTACTGGTGGTGCAATCTCTGAATCGGCCAGATAACGGGCGATTTCACTGTCATTGATATTGCTGTCGTAATACACCACTTGCTGATAAGCATCATCCCGATCATTACGTAGATCATGCTGCCAGTAAGTCAATCCTGACCAGATCACGATAAAAGCAATCAGCCAAGCGACAAATTTCAGCACAAAAGACTGAAAGCGTACATAAAAGAAACGCAACTTTTTCAGTAAGCCAATCACAAAAAATGCGCCGATAAAAGAGGCAAAAATTTTAATAATCAGCCAGCCAAACCAGCTCAGCAAACTAAAAAAATAATCCGGACTATCACCAATGCTGGCCAATGTGGCATCTACACTGACCGGTAAATGCAATTGCTGTACTTGGGTACTCAGGCCAAAAAAGCCATAGACCAGTTCCTGCTGGAAAAATAGGCTGATCAATGAGGCTATAAATATGGTAGAAGTAGTCAAACCCAATAGCATCAAATTGCGTTGACGTTTCTTGAGTGCAACTACCCCCTGCTTGATGTCCTGAGGCTTAACGGCGTATTCATCTAAGGGCGGCAATCTCTACTCCTTCTTTCAGATTTTGGCCCTACCTGATTTAGTTGGGCGTGGATCCACTGGTACTTGATTCAATCACCAAATGATTCAGATTATCTTGCAAAGCTTTCAAACGCACGGTTGCTTCTGTGCGTTTTTGTACACCTTCTTTCTGGATCTGAATCACATCATTTACAGTTTTAATGAGGGTATTTTGCACATGTTCAAGCGTTTCGATGTCAATCACCGAGCGCTGGTTGGCTTTAGCCGTATCAACCGAGTTCTGATGTAACAGGTCAGCATTACGGCGCAGCAGCTCATTGGTGGCATCATCAATGGTATTGGCCAGCTGTACACTGTTCTTCTGTTCGCTCAATGAAATTGCGAGACTGATCTGGTTTTTCCACGCCGGTAAAGTAATGTTTTTGATCGCATAGAACTTGTCGACCAGCATCAGGTTATTCGACTGGATAATCCGGATCATTGGCAAGGTCTGCATGGCAGATTGCT
Organism: Acinetobacter sp. RG5; assembly: GCF_031844265.1. GTDB lineage: Bacteria > Pseudomonadota > Gammaproteobacteria > Pseudomonadales > Moraxellaceae > Acinetobacter. Next base: position 152,068 of record NZ_JAUZUV010000004.1, read on the forward strand.
GCAATACCTGTAAATCACTGACACGTTTTTCCAGATTATTGGCCAGATGGTTCAGGTCATAAATTTTCTGGGTGGTGCTCTGATCTTGCGGCAAGGCGGTTAAAGTGGAAATTTCCTGCTGCAGCTCCTGTTCGCGTAAACGGCCTGCGGCGATATGTACCCCGAGCTGTTTATATTCATCCTGTACCCCGTCAAACATTTTATCCAGGGTATCAACACGTGCTTTCAAACCGGATTGCGAGGTTTCAATCTCTTTCACCAGTACATCTAGCTGCTCTTTAGTGGTATTGAAATGCGCATCAAAGTTATCTTTCGCACCTTTGAATTTGCTAATGATATTGCCAAAAAAACCCGAACTTTTCTTTTTATTGAGAATACTGCTGGTATTCAGCTGCTGAGCCACCTGTACCACCTGATTCAGCTTCTGTCCTGTCGCATCCAGATCTCTATTTTGCACCAGATTCAGTAATTCATCGGTATAGGTCGAAGTTTTGGTCGCAATATTTTTGCCATATTCAGCCACGCTGTTATGACTCATGTTCTGCAACTCTTTACGTGCAGCCAGCACCTCCTGAAAGTCAGCAGGCTGTAAGCCCAGTTCTTTCAGGTCCATTTGCTGGAATTTTTGTTCGACCAGTTCATTCGAGCTTTCAACAGGTAAATTTACTAAATCAGACTTGGTCATAGTTCACCTTATATTGTTATGTTTTCGAGGGTTTCTCGAGGGAGTTTTTTAACGTTTTAATCAGACTCTCACGGCTATTATCAAGTTTTTCCAGATCACTTGTCGAGTGTTTCGTCTGGCTTTGTTTGACATGATATTGCCAAGCTGGAATCAAAACCTGCTGTGCTTCCTTAAAACGATCCAGCAGGCTAAAGGAAAGCTGCTGCGAAAGCTGCATCTGGGTAATGGCGATGTCATTACTGCTTTGCAAGGTACGTAGGGTATTAATTTTCTTGGAGAGGCGTTCTGAAAAATTATCCAAGGGATGCTGGTTTTTGACGAATAGCGGATATTCAGACAGAAACTCATCTGCTGCGACAATGTGCTTGGCCATCTGTTCGCGCAACCCCAAAAGCTGCTGAAAACGTGACTGCGATTTCTGAATTTCAATCTGTAATTTACGACTTAAGTGATCGGCCTGGTCCAGTAAACGATCCAGTCGTTGATAATATTCCACCTGACTTGAGCCATAATCCAGATCGATGCCCAGCCATTTCTGTAGAGCATTAAATTTACGTTTTTTCAGATATTTTTTAGATTCTGCCAAGGCATGAATCAATTGCTCAATGGTCTGGCTTAACTGTTGGGTCAAGTGCGGATCTACACCATTCAGTAGAACGGACTGTGCCTGAATCAGAGCATCTGCATAATGATTCAGCCCATATTGATTATCCAGTACAGGCACAAGCTCATTACGCTTAATCGCCAGAATTTCCTCACGATCAAGCATCATGTCAGTCAAGGCAGGTAGAGCTTCAAAGCGCGACATGGTTGAGGCGATATCCTTTAAAAAAGTGAAACAAAGAAGTCTAGAACATCTTTGAATGTAGCAAAAAAACAGACCGCGTTGTGTATATTTATCCAGAAATTCGTTACATCACTTTAACTAAATCCATGTTTTATCTTTATTTTAATTATGATTTTGGCAATACGATTCAATTGCAGAGATAAATGACTACATTGCATTTTGAGAATTATTTAACTTTAAGCATTTAGAACTTTAAAATGTATTCAATCTGATCTAAATGCTTACAACATCAGGTTTTACTTAAAATCCATATACAAAAAAAGCCATATTGCTATGGCTTTCAAGGATGATCCAACGCTGGCTTAAAGATAATCCCCTTCGCTCTCCGGCTGAAACAGCACTTTTTCAATGGTCACTTTCATGGTATTACCATCCGGTTGTGGCCATTCAATGGTTTGACCTTCTGCTAAGCCCAAAATGGCTGCACCTATCGGTGCGATGACATTGACCTGCCCCTTTTCACCTTTAAATTCGTGTGGGTAAACCAGTGTCACCTCAACAGCTTCCGTAGAAGGTGCAATGGTCAACAACACACGGGAATGCATGGTCACGATATTGCTTGCGATCGCTTGCGGCTCGACCACTTCGGCACGTGCCAATTCATCCTCTAAGCGGATCATGGTTTCGCTCAGCTTGCTCTGATTCTCCAGCATCGTTTCCAGACGATGTAAATCTTGCTCAGATAAAATAATGTTGGGTTTAGTCATCCTTATTACCTTGTTTAATGCATAAATGAAAAATTAATCAATCAACCGCCAGCAGCATTTTTAAATACAGGATTTACCCATATTCAAATGATACCGATCCATATAACGTTTAAATAAAAAGAATGATGTCATTCACGGCGCTTATATCAGCACCACCTTACAGTAACATGGGATTCACTCAAGCGCTTCATCTACCATGATCTTCAGCTCAATAACCTATTATTTTTAAAGTGTCAGGTTCTGAAAATAATTCCTGTAAATAATTTCAAGCAAAGCATGCAACGAATGCATTCATTCTTTTAAAGCATTTAAAAATACAAATAGTTGATAAAAGACTTTAAGCCAGATTGAGAAAAACTCAATATGATTTTATTGATGACTCAATCTCTTACGGCATGGAAATTGATCTATATAAGCCCGATCAAGTCTAAACATCTTTTACATCGTTATTTTTACAGCTATAAAAAAAGCTCCCGGTTGGGAGCTCCTTTCCGTTTATAAGCGATTATGCATAAACTGGGAATTTAGCACATACCGCTGCAACTTTCTCTTTCACCGCGTTGATAACAGCTTCATCGCCTTTAGCATCTAGGATGTCAGCGATCCAGCCTGCAAGTTCACGCACTTCAGCTTCGCCAAAACCGCGAGTTGTTACTGCAGGTGTACCGATACGGATACCTGAAGTGACGAACGGAGAGCGTGGATCGTTTGGTACAGAGTTTTTGTTCACAGTAATGTGAGCAGCACCTAACCAAGCGTCAGCTTCTTTACCTGTGATGTCTTGTTTGATTAAAGACAACAAGAACAAGTGGTTTTCAGTACCACCAGAAACTACGTCATAACCACGAGCGATTAATACTTCAGCCATTGCTTTCGCATTCACAACTACTTGTTGCTGATAAGCTTTGTATTCAGGTGCCATTGCTTCTTTGAAGCAGATTGCTTTCGCAGCAATCGCGTGAACCAAAGGACCACCCTGGTTGCCTGGGAATACAGCCGATTGAAGTTTCTTCTCGATTTCTTCGTTTGCTTTCGCAAGGATCAGACCTGAACGTGGACCACGAAGTGTTTTGTGAGTCGTAGTCGTAGTAACGTCAGCGATTTGCACCGGGCTTGGGTAAACGCCAGCGGCAACCAGACCTGCAACGTGAGCCATATCAACAAATAGGTAAGCGCCAACTTTGTCCGCGATGTCACGGAAACGCTGCCAGTCAACGATTTGGCTGTAGGCAGAGAAACCAGCAACGATCATGCGTGGCTTGTGCTCAAGCGCCAAACGCTCAACTTCTTCGTAATCGATCTCGCCAGTTTCAGGGTTTAAACCGTACTGAATCGCATTATATGTTTTACCAGAGAAACTTACTTTTGCACCGTGCGTCAAGTGACCACCGTGAGCAAGGCTCATACCCAGAACTGTATCGCCCGGGTTAAGAAGCGCTAAGTAAACTGCTGAGTTTGCTTGTGAACCAGCATGTGGCTGAACGTTAGCATAATCAGCACCAAAGAGTTCTTTAGCACGGTCAATCGCCAATTGTTCGATAACGTCTACATACTCGCAACCGCCATAGTAGCGTTTACCTGGGTAGCCTTCCGCATATTTGTTAGTAAGTTTTGAACCTTGAGCTTCCATAACTGCTGGTGAGCAGTAGTTTTCAGAAGCGATTAGCTCAATATGAGCTTCTTGGCGAGCATCTTCATTCGAGATTGCTTGAGCTAATTCTGGATCAAATTCAGCGATAGAGATATTGGCAAACATTAGCGAGGTCCTATTGATTTAGGGCTTTTAAGCCGTGCTAAGATTGGCGCGTATTGTAGCATGAAGTTTTAAATTTTCGATCATGAACTTTATTCAGTTTGCAATAAAAATGGCTCATGTCTAAAAAAACATGAGCCATTCAGATAAAAATAAGTTATTGAATTGGCATTAGAGATTTTACATCTGAAATAATATTAGGAATATTCAGTGCATAGACACTGCCATGATCCCATTTAGTTACATTTGACTCATCCGTAATATAACGTACTGAAGTTTGTTTCTGATTGGCGAGTGCAACTAAAACATCTGTTGCTGCTTTGGGAACGGTACTATCTGCTGAACCCTGATAAATAATCACTGGCGTAGAAACTTTAACAAGTAAAGGCTGAGAATCTTTTTCTAAGAAGCTCTTTACGACTGGAATACTCATAAAGTTAGTTTGAGTACGAGGATAATTATTTACTGAGTTATTATTTGATTGTGCATAAGCATACATTGCAGTACCAAATTTCTGGCCTAATACATCATAACAGTCAGTTTCTGCATTTTTTGCGATTTCATCGGTTGGCGTTTTAAAAATCTGACTATATTTCAAATTTGGGTTCGGGTTACGCAAACCGGCAACAATCAGTGCAGTAAAGGTATCTAAAGATGCTAAAGTTCCAATTTTTTTATCCAGATTTGTTTCTTGTCCCGCCTGTTGTTCACCTCCTGTCAAAATCAGATTGAAATTTGAAGCCGGTGCTAAAGCTACCGTACCTTTATAGGTCATCTTAGAAGCACGTGCTGCATATTGCGCAGCGCCTAAAGCTGCTTGGCCACCTTGAGAATGCCCTACTGCAACCCATTGATTAGACGCTTGTGAACCTAAATAGTTTCGTGCAGCCACGACTGCATCAGTAATAGAATAAGCTTCGCTTTTCAGATTCAAGAAAGGATGAAGTTCTTTTCCACTCGGCTCTCCTAAACCTTCATAGTCAGGTGCCACTACAATATAGCCAGCTTGGAGAAACCCGCCAATCATGGCTTTAATATAATCATTCAGCGCTTTTCGACTCGGCGCACACTGATCAGCTACCCCGGTAGTTCCATGTGCCCATGCCACAATTGGCCAGCCTGTAGCTGGAGGTGTTCCCTCGGGTGTGAAAACTAATGCAGTAGCTTGGGTTTCCTTACCATTAATTCCTAACATCTTATAAGTCATGATCACACTTTCGTCAGCGATCCCGGAGAAATCCGTTTGAGTATAGGCTACAGGTGTTGCCACGACTGGATTATCGATATTATTTACTGGGATGGCAGGTTTGGACTCGTAAAAACGATCATTATCACTATCATCGTTACAAGCAGTTAAGGCTACACTTAATGTGAGAAGAGTACAGGTCAATACTTGACGTTTCATCGATCTTATCCTTATCTTATTTATTATCATCTCTAATGAGTTTTTCTGGTTTTATCTTTAACAAACGATAAAACCATATCTAATTTCCCAATTTATCTAAACAATATCAAGAAAAGAATGCGTTATTTTTTCTATTAAATTCGCGTCAGTTTATATTTATTATGAAATCAGCAAACTTAAAAATAGAGAATTTCCCCTTTTCAGAACTATACAAATAGTCGTCATACGTTAAAAAGCCTGCAATTAATACAGAAATAAAGCAATTCAATTGTCAGTTGCAAAATAATAATGTTAGATTTTACTCTCCTCTCTTTTCAGGCACATTTCCGACATGCAGGCCATTATTCTTGATACCGAAACGCATACTTTAAATGGTCAACCCATCGAAATTGCTTATGCGCCTGTCGAAATTGTAGAGCATAAAATCAGTCTGGATAAAAGCCGCCTGTTTGATCAGCTTTATTCATGTGACGAAGCCATTTCTTTTGCTGCCATGGCCGTGCATCATATTCTGGAATCGGATCTGGAAGGTCAGCCGCATTACACTACCTTTCGCCTACCTGATGAAACCGTCTACATGATCGGCCATAATATTGATTATGACGTCCGTGCCATCGAAAAATGTGGCGTAGATACTTCAAAAATCAAGGCAATTTGCACCTTGGCTTTAGCTCGTCGGGTCTGGCCAGATGCGGAAGCACACAATATTTCTGCACTGATCTATATGATCACCAAAGGCAGCGAAAGAGCGCGTGAAATGATCCGTAAAGCGCATCGTGCCGATATGGATATTATTTTAACTGCCAATATTTTAATGCATATTGTCCATCATTTAAAAATCAACAGTATGCAGGAATTATTTGATGCTTCTGAAGATGCCCGAATTCCACGTACGATTAATTTTGGTAAACATCGCGGCACCGCTATTGCAGAACTACCTGCTGACTATGTTCAATGGTTGTTGCGTCAGGATGAACTGGATCCTTATTTGCGCAAGGCACTTGAAAATACGGCGATCACGACATTATAGATTTTATCAAAATAAACCTCTGTATTTTAATAAATACTTCATATTAATGTAATTTTCACAGACTATGCTCTAGCTGAATTTAAGCAACCATCTATTCAGTCATGATGCATTTTTATAAAACTCAACGTGGGATCGAGGTGCTACAGGATCGCTCCATCCCGCTAACCGCACGCCAACGCCGCTTACTGGTTCTGATCGGCAGCCAGGATTTCAACTTATTAAATGATGGCTTAAAGCAGCAGCTTGCTCCCGCCGAACTCTTAGAGCAACTTTATGTCATGGATCTAATCGTTCCAGCTGAAACTGGCGATATCGCAATCAGCCAAAAAACGGCAGACGCAAGAGCAGATACAAAAGTTGACTTGGCACACTCCGAGATTCACCATTCGTTGAATTCCTCGATAGCAGCGACCTCTACGACGAAAGATTTAAACTCCGAAATGGAGCCCATAAAAATACTGCAGAACATCCCATCTATTGAAAAGGATGTAAGCCATGAACAAAAGCTGCCTGAACTTAAACTTATGTCTTTTGAAGACCTCAAATATATGATGATGGAAAGCTTACAAAAATATTGTGGCTTGATGGCCAAGCAGCAAATTCACCATATTTTACAGGCATCTGATGTACGCAGTTTAAAACTTTGTCGAATGCAATGGATCACGTCCCTTCAGGAAAGTCGCATTGCTCCTCAAGAATTGAATCACATTCTGAAGCAGATTAATTTTGCTTTAGATCAATTGCAGTAAAATGAAGCGCCTGAATAAGAACATCTTAGTCTTTTAAACTCTTAAATAAGTGAGTTTAACAATGAGGCAGCTTTAATTATTCAAGATAACTAATTGGTTATTTGATATATTTATATTTAAGCAAAGTTTAAAGCTCGAAATATCCGACTTAAGCGTGATAGAAAAAGAATTATAATCCCGCCATATAGTGAGCATAGACATCCGATTGGATCATGTATATGTCACATTATTTAGAATTCGATGCGTTCGATAATCCCATGCAACTGAGTAAAGTTGGCAACTGGGTGATTACCTTTTTAAGTCCGGTTGAAGAACTGCAATTTGTGCAACTGGCGATTACCTATGTACTTCCCCGCCAGATCAGTAACAGCTTGCAACCGCGCCGTGTATTGATTCAAAAAAGTCCCATTGAGTATCATTGGCTGATTCAGGCCATTGAATGTTTTGACAGCACGACTCGTCAGGAAATTTCTTTAAGCCCTGAGCATACAACCGCACAGCAAACTTTAGCGCAGATTTTGCAAGAATTTGAAAAATATGGTGTGAATGTACAGCTTAAACAGATTTAACCACCTGCCCATTCTATTGATTTTTTATCAAAATTGGATATTTCTTCGGCCAATCAAGGCCCACTACCACGTTGTCTTCTCTTAGAGATTGAATCAACTTATGATTATAGCTGCACACATTAGCATCCAAGCTAGCAAACACCAAAGTATAAAAAACTCACCTAAATGGTGAGTTTTTTATCTGCTGAATCGGTGATTTCGGATAAATAAGTTCAATTTTTTTCTACCTATCTGAAGTTCACTGATTAAATTATTCGATAACGCGATAAATATTTGAAGATTGTTGGCTTTCAAACAACAACTCAATACTCGGCAGAATCGTTTCACCATCCACCACGATGTGTTCAATTTTTTTGACCAACTCAGCTGCATGATGAATGTTGTGCTCTGCAAAGGAACGCAGCATCGCTTTCGCTTCAGTCACTTGGCTAAATTGATCTTTCACCTTGATATCAATCATCTTTGACATTTTTCCTTCCTCTCTCATTATCCAATTTTCAGTTTTTTATACCATAATTAGCCAAGCGATTAATCTTCAAGATGTTAGCGAATTTGGCAATGTAAACTTTTTTATCTGAATGGATTATAAGAAAAAGAATATTAAACTTAATGAATTGTGCAGACATTAAAAAAGCTCGCATTTCTGCGAGCTCTGTGTTGGATGGCTAGTGCTAGATTTATTGTCTGGTGATAAACATCAAACTCAACTAACTGTCATTGATCCGTCCAACTTATCGGTAGCGTCTTATTGATTTTACGACCTACCATGAGTTGAATATAACAGTATTTTTTTAGCCGACAATACTCTTTTACACTTCTAAAAGAAGACTTATACAAGATTTCAATTGTCATTTTTTTAAAGCAGATTAGAATATTTCTGGCTTGTTATCCGAAGACTTCTGCATTCATATCGTCTTTATTTAATTCATTGATTTCTAGAAAAATACCCTATTAAACATACGATTTCCTGTTGCATAGCGGGTTCAACATTTTCCTTCATAACCTCTAATGAGCACTTCAAAATTTAAACTGGAATATGATTTTTTATAAAAAAATACTTCCGGAAAAGGACGCAATATTCAAAGAAACTACTGTCATAGAATCGATACGACTAATTTTAAAATGATTATTTTTCAAAAAATGGCAACAATTTAATCTCCCATCAAGATCAATTAACCATATTTTTGTCTGAGTACTTCATCATTTGGATGGACAGATCGAAATTATTGAATAGATTTTCTGAACGTTAAATACCATATTTTTATTTGTAGCATAATCAAATATTCAGAACCTTACTCAGCTTTTCAAAGCTACCTATTTACAGCCAAGCGATCTATAAACTCTAAATTTGATCGAAATAAAAACTCCCACTTAATGGAAATTTAATTTTATAGCAACCTTAAACATTGAATATAAATGCAATATAATGCTCATAAATACATCGATATATATATAACTTTTTATGTCAGCTAATAATTTTAGGAAACACCTTGATCTCAATTTAAGGCAGTTAATACTTTTATTAGCTATTTTCAGTGTGTCTAGCCTTTTTATTATTTCTCTCATTATTAGCTATCAGATCGTAAAAAATCAGTTAATCGACAATTCTCTTGCCTTAAATGCTGACCATGCCCATAAAATTGCATTAAGTACAGACAACCATTTTAGAAATATGCTTCTTGAACTGGACTATAGTGCCAAAATATTAGGTCAAGACTTTAACAACAATGAACTTAGAGAAGCCGAGGTCAATAAATTAAAATATCAGTCTGAACACTATAACAGTGTCGTGATCAGTGATACCCAAGGCAGACTAATAAACTTTTCGCCTAATATTTTACATATTGATAAAAGCAAAATACAACATACTCAAGGGATTACTGACTCTCTTGATAAAAAATCGACTTATATATCTTCACCTTATTTTTCTGTGCAAAAAAATATGATTGTGTTTATTTCTCAACCTATTTTTGACAAGTCAAATCACTATCAGGGCTTCATCGGTTCAGCGATTTATTTAAAAGAAAAAAATGTGATCAATCAACTCCTAACCACTTATAAAAATTATAAGAATAGTTATATGTATGTGATTAACAATGAAAATAAAATTATTTTTCATCCGGATCGTGAAAGAATTGGGCAATGGGCCAGCAATAATACTGGTCTGGAATATATGCATGCGCATAAAAATGGTCAAATTCGTTTAATCAACAGCCAGGGCGTTGATAATCTGGCAGGTTTTTCTCATATTCCGACTTCAAACTGGATCGTGGTTTCCCAGCAACCTACCCATGACTTACTTAAACAGGCAAATTCTATCCTCTATAAATTAGCCGCAGGATTCTTTTTATTTTATCTGCTTGTTTTTTATATTGTATGGCTACTGTCTGATTCTATCTCGGCCCCATTGAACCAACTGGCAGATATGGCGAGTTTACTGAATCAGGCAGAAATCGGTTCAAAAATTAAGGATATCCAGCCCTGGTACTATGAGGTCACAAAATTCAAGTTAGCTCTACTGCTCAGTGTTCGCAAATTTTCACAACAAATGAGCAAAATGGATCATCATATTAATACAGATCCTTTAACCGGCTTGATGAATCGTCGTGGGTTGAATTATGTCATGACTCACAACATGAAAATGAACATCCCTTTTTCAGTGCTTCTGATGGATGTGGATCATTTTAAAAACATTAATGACAATTATGGTCATGATCAAGGTGATGTTGTCTTAAAGCATATTGCCAAGACGATGCAGCAAAAATTTCGTAAAGATGATATTTGCTGCCGCTACGGTGGTGAAGAATTTATCATTATTATACCGAACAGCAATCTCACTGAAGTGTATGAAAGTGCGGAAAGGTTCAGAAAAGAGATTGCAGGTAAAGAGATTCAGAATATAGGTCACATTAGCATTTCGATTGGGATTGCTTCTTGGCCAGACAGTTCTAAAAATATTCTAGACGTTTTGAAAATTGCCGATAACAATCTTTATCGGGCGAAAGATGATGGCCGCAACTGTGTGCGATACTAATTTGATTTATTTTTCAGTTTTATAGTTTAAATAAATGGTGCGCTCAGCGCGCACAATAAACACCACCCAAGACACTGATTTTTAATAAATATCATCAACCCTTGTTCTACATTTACCGTAAAAATTACCGCAAAAAAGATCTGTACACTACCCGAAAATTTCTTAGATATAGTGATGATCTATACGTATATCAGCAAACAATATATCAGATTTCCTGAATAACTAATTCAGTATAAAAATTATCACAATTAAATAATTTGTTATAACCTATACAAAATTTGTAGAGTTTATAACATGACTATAAGCATCCTCATTTCTAGCCTTTCCACACAAAACTCTTCTGCTCGAATGAGAATTTGGCGTTCCATCAAAAGCTGTGGCGCAGCAACTCTGCGTGATGGTGTCTATGTGCTACCTAATGAACAAAAGCAACGCTTTGACCCCATTATTGACGAACATCAAAGTGCCGATGGCATTGCCTATCTATTCGATTCCGTTAGCAACAATAATTTAGACTTAATTCAACTCTTTAATAGAAAAAATGAATACTCTGAATTTTTGCTACAACTGAATGAAATAGAGAGTTCACTGAATGTTGAGCAAAAAAATGAACATTTAAAAAGCATTAGAAAATTAAGAAAGCAACTTTCGTCTCTCATCGATATTGATTTCTTTCCTAATGAATTACAAAACACAGCCTTAAACGCGATATCAAAACTCGAACTTAAAATTCATCACTTAGGGGAATCAAATGAGCCCTCTTCTATAAATAGTGATCTACCTTCTCTTAATCTTCATGACTTCCAATCTAAAACCTGGGCTACACGAAAACGACCTTGGGTAGATCGTTTAGCTTGTACGTGGCTCATTCAAAAATTTATTGATAAAGACCCTATTTTTATGTGGCTAGAAGATATTAAAGATTGTCCAGCAGATGCTTATGGTTTTGATTTTGACGGTGCAACGTTTACCCATGTTGGTGAGCTTGTTTCATTCGAAGTACTTTTACACAGCTTTAATTTAGCCGATAAATCACTTCTGAAAATCGCTGAAATTGTGCATTACCTAGATATTGGCGGAAATGAGCCACCTGAGGCTCTTGGGTTAGAAAAAATATTACAAGGACTGAGAAGCAGTATTCAAGCTGATCAACAGTTGGTGGAATTATCCAATCACATTTTTGATGGTCTATATACCAATTTTAAAAGTGAGAATTCATGAGTCAATTACAAGAAAACGATTTCGAGCCCAATCCAGAAATCAGCTTTAAAGAGGCCATACTGTTTTGGCTTAAACTCGGATTTATCAGCTTTGGCGGGCCTGCAGGCCAAATCTCTGTCATGCACCAAGAATTGGTAGAACAAAAAAAATGGATCTCCGAAAAGAGATTTATGCATGCGCTCAATTACTGCATGCTGCTTCCGGGGCCTGAGGCACAACAATTAGCAACCTATATTGGCTGGCTAATGCACAAAACAAAAGGCGGTATCATAGCCGGACTATTTTTCATTTTACCTTCCCTTTTCATTCTCATCGGTCTTTCATGGGTCTATGCAAAATTTGGAAATGTACCTGTCATTGCAGGGCTTTTTTATGGCATCAAACCTGCTGTCACCGCTATCGTCTTTCATGCAACCTATCGTATTGGCAGTAAATCACTGAAGAATAAATATATGTATGCTATTGCATGTGCTGCATTTATTCTTATTTTTGCCTTTAATGTTCCTTTCCCCCTTATTGTGCTGCTGGCTGCTTTAAGTGGTTATCTCTTAAGTAAATTTGACCCAAAACTATTTACAAGCAATGCTCATGCATCAAGCCTCAAAGACTACGGGAAGGCAATCATTGATGATGATACGCCCACACCTGAACATGCCATTTTTAAATGGTCTCGCTTAATTAAATTACTAGTTGTTGCAATTATTTTGTGGTGTCTCCCTATAGCATTACTGACGGTAGCTTATGGCTGGTCTCACGCTTATACACAAATGGCTTGGTTTTTCACCAAAGCTGCATTGATGACTTTTGGCGGAGCTTATGCTGTTTTACCTTATGTATATCAAGGTGCTGTTAACTTCTATGAGTGGCTTAAACCAACCGAAATGATCGACGGTTTAGCATTGGGTGAAAGTACACCTGGCCCACTCATTATGGTCGTTGCTTTTGTTGGATTTATGGGCGGTTACAACCTCGACCTATTAGGGCCTGAACATAAGTTTTTAGCAGGTGCTTTTGGAGCAACAATTGTTACTTGGTTCACCTTCCTATTTTCGTTTGTGTTTATTTTAGGTGGAGCACCTGTAATCGAATCTACTCACAATCAAATTAAATTTACTGCACCACTGACAGCAATTACCGCAGCTGTTGTCGGCGTAATTCTTAATTTGGCCCTTTTCTTTGCTTACCATGTGCTATGGCCAAAAGGGTTTGAAGGACAATTTGACTACATTGCTGCAGTAATAACCTTACTCGCTTGTATTGCTCTCTTTAAGTTCAATCAAAGTGTATTAAGAGTCATCGGTGCCGCTGCAATTTTAGGGCTTATCATTAAACTAAGCATATAAAAAAAGAGCAGCTCAAATGAACTGCTCCTTTTTATCTATTTTTTATACTGCTGCTTGGAGTCTAGAACTTGTATTAATTTCTACTGAAACGTGCACAATTTCCTCATGAATAGATAAGGCTTTTCTGACTTCATCTGCCGTGATATTTAAACTGCTTACATCTAGTGACAAGATACAAGAAAACTTACCTTTACCCACCTTCCATACATGAATATCAGTAATCACAATTCGGCTATCTAAGTCTTCAATGACTTCCTGAATTTCCTGAACAACTGGATGTTCCATTTCAGCATCAAGTAAAGTTTTGCCTGTCTCGCGGATAAGCCCCCAAGACCAATGTGCGACTAGAAATGCACCTACAATACCCAAAACTGCATCTAAGAAATCCCAGCCAAAAAATTTACCTGCAAATAATGCAATGATCGCCAATACAGAAGTCACAGCATCTGCAACGACATGAAGGAAAGCTGCTTTCTGGTTTAAATCATGTTCGTGATGCCCATCTTCATCATGGTGATGGTGTCCATGATCATGATGGTGATCATGTTCGTGGTGATGATGGTGGTGATGCCCACTATCGTGTAGTAACCAAGCACAAATAAAGTTCACTGCAAGACCAATCACTGCGATTGATATTGCTTCGTTATAGTGAATATTAACGGGATTAAATAGGCGCTCTACCGATTGTATTCCCATAAATAATGCCACAACCATGAGTAAGATCGCACTAGAGTATCCAGCTAAAATTTCTATCTTCCACGTACCAAAACAGAATCGCTGATCTTGTGAATATTTACGTGCCATTCGATAAGCAAAATATGCTAAGCCCAATGCCAGCATGTGTGAACTCATGTGCCAGCCATCAGCTAGTAAAGCCATCGAATTAAAGAATCATCCTCCAAAAATTTCAAAGACCATCATGACACCCGTCAGGATCGTCGCAATTAAAATTTTCTTCTGTGCTAGTGGATTACCTTCATCGAATTGATGCGTATGGTTGCTTTTAACATTACTTAGATATTGCATTTTTTTATGCCATCAATAATACTCCCCTATAGTATATTTAATTTGGACAGAAATGCTATGTCGCATCTGCATCAAGACAAAAAAATTTTAAATCGGGTTAAGCGAATTCAGGGCCAAATTAACGCCGTTGAACAGAGTTTGGCTGACACGCACAAATCATGCATAGACGTACTGCAACAGGTCGCTGCCGTTCGTGGTGCTATAAATGGATTAATGAATCAATTGATTGAAGCACATCTCAAAGAGCATGTAATCAAAGATAAAGATGCGATTAATGAAGAAGAGTTAAAAGAGTTTTTAGCATTACTCAGCCGCTATCAATAAGATGACACGATAAAAAATCTCTTTTCAATTTTTATAGACTTGATATGATAATTACATCTTTATTGCTTAATAGTTTATATGCGACCCCGAATACGTAAGTTTTTAACTTCTCTTTATTCAACTCCAGATTCAAAAGTGCTCGAAATAAAGTTCAATTTAAGTCATCACTGTGACTTTGAACTATTTAAAAAGTTAAAAAAAACCAACTGCCAAAGCATAAAAAATGCGATTCACAGCATCCTTTATGAGCGTGGCTATACAACTGCAGAAATCTCTCTGCTCACTAATGACAATACTTAAAATTATAAACAGCCTTCAAATTCATTGAGGGCTTTTTACTTAAATTTGAAAAATAATGAACTGGCTGGCATCAATACAATTATCCTTAAGGACTAACCAACTTAATTATGCTTTGCTTGGACAAAATTATTCACACTCAAAAACCTCAATCCTACACCGGGTTCTGTCAAAATATATTTAGGATGCACTGCATTATCATTTAATTTAGCACGCAATTTAGCAACCAAAATTCTTAAATAGTGCGTATCTTCCTGATGCGTTGCACCCCATAGTTCCTTGAGTATCTGTGGCTGGGTTATCAGTTGTCCTTTATGCTGTGCAAGCAACGTTAATAGTTGATATTCCTTACGGGTCAAAGCAATCAGATTTCCCTCTAAATAAACTTGACGCTGAGCAAAGTCAATTTTCAAGTAGCCATCATCAAAAATTACGCTTTCAACCACACTTAACTGAGTCTGCCGAAGTAGAACACGAATTCTTGCCAAGAGCTCCTGAATACTAAATGGCTTCGTCACATAATCATTTGCGCCTGAATCCAAAAGTTTTACTTTTTCATTTTCATCAGAACGGACAGAAAGAACAATTACTGGCACATGAGACCAATTCCGTAATTCCATTAAAACATCAAAACCATCCAAATCAGGCAAGCCCAAATCTAAAATAACTAAATCAGCACCATGCAAGGCTAACTCACCTAAACCTTGCTGGCCATTTTCAGCTTGAATAACTTTATAACCTTGGGTACGCAATGCTATATCAAGAAATTTTCGTATTTGTGTCTCATCATCTATGATTAAGACTGTAGCGATGGCACTAGTAGATGGATTGAGTTCAGCCATTCATTTTCCTTAATTGAAAACCTTACGGTAATGGATTAATTGGAAGCTGCATGCGGATACATGTGCCTTGATTATGACTTAGAGATGAAGTAGAAATAGCCCCCATGTGTGCCCCAATAATTGCCTTAACAATACTCAAGCCCAATCCGGTACCGTGTTGTCCACGATCACCTCGTTCCATTGTATAGAACATATCAAAAATACGATCACGCTCATTTTCAGGAATCCCCTGCCCCTGATCAGAAATCGTTATTTCCATTTCATTTTCTTTTAACCTAGAAACTTGAATTGAAATCGGTGTATTTTCAGGTGAAAACTTAGCGGCATTTTCCAATACATTAAAAATAGCTTGTTCAATGAGTGCAGCATGTACATACAAACTTAATGGATCATCAGGTAAATGCACCTCAACTAAAGCTTGCGGCATATAACGTTGTAACCTGCGTACCGCTGAACCAACGAGCTCATCGACACCAATCCAATCTCGTGCCAGTGTTAGACCCTCATGTCCCAAACGAGTCATATCCAATAAATTTTGTATATAGCGGTCTAATCGTTCACCTTCTAAATGAATCGCCTCAAGTAAACTATTTTGATCCGTTTCGTCCATAGAATGCCGATAATTGCTTAAGGTATCAGCAGCACCAATGATTGATGCTAAGGGTGAACGTAAGTCATGTGAAACTGAAGATAATAACGCTGAACGTAATCTTTCTGTTTCTGAACTCACATTAGCAATTTCAAGCGCTTTGGTTAATTGCGTACGCCAAATAGCTTGAGCAATAAATTCGACCATCACCTCTGCTAATTGTTTTTGTTCAGACGTTAAAAGCCGTTGCTGCAATGGAAATTTTAGCCCAATGACGCCTACGCATTGCTTTGAAGCCAATAGCGGTAAAAACCACCAAGCATTTTCCATCAGTGTTTGAGTAAAACGGCCTGAAGCCTGATGATTTTTAAAAGTCCAATTTGCAGAAATTTGTTCCTTTGTACTCATCTTTTCTAAGTTTTGATTTTCCTGTTCAGTTTCTGGTGAATAAATCCAAACATCTGCATTTAGGTTTTTGTTTAAACAATGCATTGCAATATCTTGAACCTGCTGTAAATCTACTGCAGTAGAAAGCTTTTGTCCTAAATCTTGCATAATACTGTTATAACTGTTTGATGCTTTTAGCGCTGTAACCTGCTCTTTTAATTTAGATGCCAGCTTACTTGCAATTAAAGCAGCACCTAAAAAAGCCAGCACCGTGATCACACCTTGATGAGCTGAAATTTCCAACGTAAATTTAGGACTGATAAAAAAGAAGTTATAGGCTAAAAAAAATAAAATTGCAGAAAATACCGCTGCAAGCATCCTTGTTTTTGATGCGACAAATACCACAGCAGTAATAAAAATAACTGAAATATCGTCAATGCCCAAATAGGTTTCACTTAGGCTTGCGATCACAATGCTGATCACTGTTGTAACAAGTACGTAGGATATTTCGCTCAGTGTTAAATAATTTCTTCTACTGTCTGAGGCTATATTGTCTGAAACAGCAATATTTTTTGGCGATAAAACAGGAACAATACTAAGCTCGAATCGTGGCTGAAGTTTGATTAACTGATCAACGAAATCTGCTTTCAAAGGTAAGTTAAAGACTTCTTTCTTCGGCTGGGATAAAACCAAAGTAGAAATACCATGCTCAATAACATAATCAAAAAGAGTTTTCGCATGCTGTTTACCGTATAGCGTTTCCGTCATACCACCCATTTGCCGAGTCATATTCAATGCAATTTCGATTTCTCGGCTTTGACGATTAGCTTGTTTCGGCAGAATCTGAGAATCTTTAGAGAAAGTGACTACAGTCCATGCGGCCATCCGTTGCTCGGCAATACGACATCCTGCTCGCACCAATGATTCAGAGTTTCCTAGACCATCTATCATAATCAAAACATGGTTTTTAAGCGGAATAGCCGCTTGCCCTTGAATTGCAAAATTTTCCCGAACATCTGTATCTACATAACCAGCAACTGTTTGCATCGCTAGTTCACGTAAAGCAGTTAAATTAGCGACATTAAAAAATCGCTGTAAAGCTTGTTCTGCCTGTTCTGGTATATACACTTTTCCTTGCTTCAAACGCTCTAGCAATTCATTGACAGGCAAATCAATTAAACGAATATCTCGAATACGTTCAAAGACCCGATCAGGCACTGTTTCTTTAACACGGATACCTGTAATTTGAAAAACAATATCATTCAAACTTTCTAAGTGCTGAATATTCATTGTTGTAAAAACATCAATACCAGCATCTAAAAGTTCATTGATATCTTGCCAGCGCTTTTCATGACGGCTGCCAGGTACATTGGTATGAGCGAATTCATCAACAAGAACAATATTTGGCTTCTTGTCTAGTACCGCATCTAAATCCATTTCCTCAAGCTGGTGCTCTTGATATTGAATAATTTTACGCGGAATCAAAGTTAAACCCGCCACTAAGTTTTCAGTTTCAGTTCGGCCATGTGTTTCTACATAAGCAATCGCTATGTCACTGCCTTGCAAAGCCAATTCATGGGCACGAACAAGCATAGCGAAAGTTTTTCCAACGCCCGGAGCAGCCCCTAAAAATATGGTCAAACGTCCAGATTGAAAACGTTGAGTATGCTGTAAAAACACATCAACTTTATTTGTTTTACTTTTATCCATAAATTTATAACTTTTATAAATATCTTAGATTTATGCCCTTTCTAGTAGGAAGAGGATAGTTCTCCTCTTCCTTCCATTTTATTAAATCGCTTTTTCAGCCTGATCCAAAGCAATGTTTATTTCAAGCACATTCACACGTGTCTGCCCTAATATTCCGAAGCTAGGCCGAATACTTCTTTCCAGTACTAATGTCTCCACATCTTGTACTGACATTCCTCTTGCGGCTGCAATTCGATTGACCTGAATTAAGGCGGCCTGCAGACTAATTTCAGGATCGATACCGCTGCCCGATGCTGTTACCAAATCAGAAGGGATTTGAGATTTTTCAACGCGCTCTTGTGCCACAATTTTATTTAAACGCTCATCCATCATTTCATGTAATGCTGGATTTGTTCGTGCCAAATTACCCCCTGCCATGGCCATAGGGTCATAATTTGACGCGGACGGCCGCGGTTGAAAATACTTTGCTTGAATAAAAGGCTGTGCAACCAAACTTGACCCAATGACCTCACCATTCTGTACAATCAAACTGCCATTGGCTTGATGCGGAAAAATGACCTGCCCTAAACCTGCTGCAACCGAGCTATATGCAAAGCCGCATATAGCCAAGGTCACAGCTGTTAAGCCAATGGATGCACGTATTAAACCGAATCCAGCCGTCGACATACTATTCAATTGCTCATTTTCTTGATGGTTTTCAATATTCATTTTTATTCTCCTCATCAGTTCAAAGTGATAACAATTGACTAATCATCAGATCAATCGCTTTAATCGCAACAAAAGGCAACATTACTCCGCCTACACCATAAATCAGCATATTACGGCGTAATAATTGAGTTGCCGTTGATGGCTTAAATTTCACACCGCGTAAAGCAATCGGGATGAGTAAAGGAATAATAATCGCGTTAAATATCAGTGCTGAAAGGATGGCGCTTTCAGAGCTACTCAATTGCATCACATTCAGCACACCCATTTGTGGAATAGCCGCGACAAATAATGCAGGTAAAATGGCAAAGTATTTTGAGACGTCATTTGCCAAAGAGAATGTGGTTAATGCACCGCGTGTAATCAGCTGCTGCTTACCAATTTCCACTACAGACAGAAGCTTCGTTGGATCGGAGTCTAAATCGACCATATTACCCGCCTCTTTAGCCGCTTGCGTACCTGAGTTCATCGCTAAACCAATATTAGCTTGAGCCAAAGCAGGAGCATCGTTGGTACCGTCTCCGACCATTGCCACCAAATGCCCTTTGTTTTGTTCCGCACGAATACAGCTGAGCTTATCTTCTGGTTTTGCTTCAGCAATATAGTCGTCTACGCCTGCTTCGGCAGCTATAGCAGCAGCCGTAAGTGGATTATCACCTGTCACCATGACGGTTTTAATGCCCATTTCACGTAAGCGCGCAAACTTTTCCTTGATCCCTTTTTTAATTACATCCGAAAGCTCAATGACACCTAAAATATTCCGATCTTTTGCGACCACAAGCGGTGTTGCACCCTTAGAAGCAACTTGTTCAACGCGGGTTTTCAACTCAAGTTGATTCTCAAGATTTTGTGATGAAAACTTAAGAATGGCATCCAATGCACCCTTACGAATTTGATGACCATCTTTCAAGTTAATCCCAGAAATACGCGTTGAAGCATCAAAGTTAATAAATTCTGCTTGCTCAGGCGTATCGACATGCTGTCCATATTCTTTTGCTAGAACCACAACCGATTTACCTTCAGGCGTTGGATCTGCCAATGAGGTAAGTACTGCAGCTTGGCAAAGCTCTGATTCAGTGACACCAGCGAGCGGATAAAATGCAGTTGCTTGGCGGTCACCATAAGTAATCGTGCCGGTTTTATCTAAAAGCAGTACATCTACATCACCAGCAACTTCTACCGCTTTACCTGATTTAGCAATAACATTGGCTTTTAAAGCACGGTTCATCCCAGCTATACCGATAGCAGGAAGCAAGCCGCCAATGGTGGTTGGAATTAAGCAAACCAATAATGCAACCAGTAGAATTGGATTAATTTCGATTTTTAAGAAATGTCCAATCATTGGCAAACTGAAAACAACTGCAATGAAAGTCACTGTCATCACTGTAAGTAAAATACCCAAAGCAATTTCATTCGGTGTTTTTTGACGGTTTGAACCTTCTACCAAAGCAATCATACGGTCAAGAAAGCTATTTCCTGTTTCAGCTGTGACTTGCACGATTATTCGATCCGTCAATACTTTAGTGCCACCAATCACACCTGATTTATCAGTACCCGCTTCACGTAAAACAGGTGCTGACTCCCCTGTAACAGCAGCTTCATTAATGGTTGCAAAACCATGAATAATTTCACCATCAGCAGGAATCAACTCACCCGCACGAACTTCAATCAAATCATGCATTTTTAAGAGCGTCGCTGCGATTTGTTCACCATCCGCATCTTCTTTATTTTTAATTCGACGTGCCGTTAAATTCTGGCGTGCTTGTCTTAAAGAGGAAGCCTGTCCCCGACCTTTGGCTTCTGCCACAGCTTCTGCATAATTCGCAAATAGCACAGTAATAAATAAAATGACTGTGACTAGAATGCCAAACATTAAGTCTGCTTTTCCCAAAAGTGTGCACACCAGCGTAATCAGTGTTCCTAGCCATACAATCGCCATCACAGGGTTCTTAATGACATGCTGCGGCAACAGTTTAATACAAGCATTTTTCCATGCTTCTACTTGGAACAATGTTGATTGATTTTGCTTTGGTACTGTTGGTAACGGCATATTTTGAACAGCGTTAATAGATTGTTTTGAATGATTCATATTTTTCACCCTTAAGCTTTAACCAACAACAAATGGTCTGCGATAGGCCCTAAAACCAGTACAGGCATGAATTGCAAGAGCGTCAACATCACCACAATGGCAATCAACGTGAGTGCAAAAGTCGGAGTTTCCACTTTTAAGCTGCCACTGCTTTCAGGAGCTTGACGTTTCGAAGCTAAACGTGCGGCAATGAAAAGAGGAATAATCAATGTTGGAAAACGGCCCAAGACTAGAGCTAAACTGGTACTTAAATTCCACCAAATTGTATTATCAGCCAGACCTTCAAAACCTGAGCCGTTATTGGCAAATGCCGAAACATATTCATACAGCACCTGTGAAACAGCATGATATTGAGGATTGCTATTGCCTGTTAATGTAGGGAAATACAATGTGATTGCAGTGAGGGTTAAAATCGTAATCGGTTGAATTAAAATCACCACAGCGAGTAACTTAATTTCCCCAGCTTCAATTTTCCGACCAAAGAGTTCAGGTGTACGCCCAATCATCAAACCTGCGATAAACACAGCTAAAAATAGATAAATGATAAATTGCTGTAACCCACAGCCAATCCCGCCCCAAATAGCATTAATCAGCATATTTGCTAATGCGATTAATCCAGTGAGCGGTGCAGAAGAATCATGCATCATATTGACTGAGCCATTATTCACCTGTGTAGTCAATGCTGACCATAGCGCAGAAGATGCTTCACCAAAACGTACTTCCTTACCTTCCATTGCATACAGCTGTGCTGCCGTTGTAGAAATACTTTCAGACCAAATTGCACTGCTGGCAGAAATGATTGACATCAGCAGCATTGAAGCAAAAACGAAGACTGCAAATTTTGTACGCTTGGTAAAAAAGCCCAGCATAAAAATAACTGAAACTGGAATGAGTAAAATAGCCAACATTTCTAGGAAATTAGATAATGGCGTTGGATTCTCTAAAGGCACGCTGCTATTAGGCCCATACCAGCCCCCGCCATTACTTCCTAATTGTTTAACCGCAACCATTGGTGCTACTGGCCCCAATGGAATTTTTTGCGTATGTAATTCTGCAGTTTGGTCTAGGACTTGAACTTCTGGGCCGCCTTGAAATGTTGATGGAACACCTTGGCTAGTCAGTAAAAGTGACCATACCATGCATAGCGGTATTAAAAATCTGAAGGTTGGACGAATGACATCTGCCCAATAATTACCGACATTCACACCTTGTAATGGAGTCCCCGAAGTTGTGTTTTTTTCAATATTCAGCGGAACGGATTGCTTATAAAATAATGCGCGAACCGTAGCAACAACCATTGCTAGCCCCATCATGGGAGTAATGATTTGCAAACCAACAATACCCACCATTTGTGACAAATACGACAACTGAGCCTGTCCGGAATAATGCTGCTGATTTGTATTGGTTAAAAACGAAATCATGGTGTGAAGGGCTAAATCCCACGACATATTTGGAGCCTGATTGGGGTTCAGCGGTAAGTTCGCTTGAGTCATAAATAAAACCCAAGTAAAGCCACCCAACACCATGCAACTCAGTACAAAACTTAGGGTATACGTTTTGACACTCATCCCCAATTTAGGGTTCGTACCCAACAGTATATATATCGGTTTTTCAATCCAATTGAAAAGTGGATCAATTCGCATTGTTTGATTTTGCATAACTGCTGCTAAATATTTACCAAGCGGATAAGCAAGGGCGACAACGTTCATGATAAGCAGAATAAATACTAACATCAGTTTTTACTCCCCTTAAAATGGAAAGCAAATACACTTTTTTTTATCTCTCTAAGTTGCATCGCCTCATGTATGGCGCAGTTGTTTTGATACGACATTTTTTGATGCGCTTTAAATTTAGCACTCATCTTTTCCATCCTAAGCATGGATAAATTTCCATGATTTAGTATCTAAAAGCCGCCCGTAAAATCTCTATTCAGAAATATGTATAGCGCGTAAAATTTGCGTAAAAATTTGCATAGATACATTTATATAAAGTTTGAAATGCCTTAAAAGATTCCAACCATTCATGATTATTTTTACTTATGGAAAATCTAGAACTTTTAAAAGCATTATTTTTAGGAATGATTGAGGGTTTAACAGAATTTCTACCAATATCAAGTACAGGACATTTAATTCTTTTTGGGCATTTAATTGATTTTCAATCCGACTCAGGCCGTGTATTTGAGGTCGTCATTCAGCTAGGTGCTATTCTTGCTGTTTGCTGGCTTTACCGTCAAAAGATAATCGACTTAGTAAAAGGTTTTTTCTCTGGTGATACTCATGCTAGACGTTTTGCTATCAATGTTTTTATTGCTTTTCTTCCTGCTGTTCTCATTGGTATATTAGCCGTCGATTTCATCAAACAAGTATTGTTTAGCCCATTAGTCGTAGCTTTCGCACTTATTATTGGCGGATTGATTATTTTCGCAGTAGAAGCAAGAAAGTTTGAACCAAAAACACTCGAAGCCACTGACATTAGTATAAAACAAGCTATTCTTGTCGGTTTTGCTCAATGCCTTGCAATGATTCCTGGCACTTCTCGTTCAGGAGCAACGATAATTGGCGGTATGCTCTCAGGTTTATCACGTAAAGCTGCTACAGAATTTTCCTTTTTTCTCGCTATGCCAACAATGTTAGGCGCGGCAACATATGACTTAATGCGTAATGCATCAATATTAACCTCAGAGAATATATTAAATATAGTCATAGGCTTTATAGCTGCATTTATAGCTGCACTTGTTGTTGTAAAAGCTTTGGTCAAATTTGTAGAAAAACATTCACTGAGAGTTTTCGCTTGGTACCGTGTTGCACTTGGTATTATCTTATTAATTATATTTTTTTAAAACTTACGTTAAATCTAAAAAACCAAATTATTTTAGGCTTAATAATTCGAATATCTATCAAACTATAAACCTTCCTCCCCCGATTGGTTTAATAAAAAAGAGTTCTTAAGAACTCTTTTTTATTAATGGCAGTGATACCCACCAGTACTACTGTTATGACATCCCGCTGAATTAGTACCACCAGAATGTGCATTCGCATAACTTGCGAACAATCCAACTAAACAAAAAAACATAACTTTCATGCTAAACCCCTATTTTAAATTGATCAATTGTTTTACTTGCATAAATCAGTTTAACGTAATTTCAAAAAATTAGGATATTTTCCAATAAATTAAATACCCAATTGCTGCACCAAATGCACTTAAAAATAATAAAACATAGGCCATCATTTATTTCGGCCATCTTTGATGGTATTCATCTATTACATAGTCATGTGAATGCTTTCCATCATGGTTATGACTGAGTAGATGTTCATGATCCGCAGGTAAGTCATCATGTGAATGTACTATTACGGACTCATCCTGTTTTGGCCAAATTATAAAAGCAATACTCATTGCCACTAGAGCAATAATCGCCATAGGCACGAATGTAAAGAGTGTTCCAAAATTGGTACTCAGCCAACCTACTAAAGGGTAAGCAATTAACCAGCATGCGTGTGAAAAAGCGAACTGCGCGGCAAATAATGAAGTTCTATTTTCACTAGATGCAGATTTACGAATTAACCGACCTGTAGGCGTTTGAGATACTGAGTAACCTATTCCCAAAGCAAACCATAAAGCTAATAGTCCGTTGTATGAGTTAATAAAAAACCCACAGAACAAGCCAACGACTAATACAGCTGTGCCGCTCAACATCACAGCTCGATCGTTAAATTTATCCAGAATATTAGGCAATATAAATGCCGAGAGCATAGACCCTAAGCCAAACAAGCCAAAGGCCCAAGTGGTGGCATGTTCATTTAGCTTAAAGGTTGATTGAACGAGTACAACCGTATTTACAATCACCACAGCACTGGCTGAAGCAATCGCAAGGTTTAACGCTAGGAGTGCCTTTAAACGCGGGGTATTAAAATAAATTTTTGTCCCCTGCTTTATTCTGTAATACACTCCTTTAAATTCAGGTACTTTAGCAACAGGCAATTTTGCACTGACAACAAAAAGTGCTGAACCAATAAAGCCAATCACCGTTCCTAAAAATAGATTGTGATAGCTTATAAATCCAAGTAAAAATCCTGCCAACATCGGACTGATGATATTTTCTAAGTCATAAGCCAAACGTGAAAGGGACAAAGCATTGGTATAGTCTTTTTCATCAGGCAACACATCAGGAATCATGGCCTGAAAAGTAGGTGTGAATGCAGCTGATGCAGATTGCAGAATAAAAATTAGAATATAGATTTGCCAAATTTGGGTCACAAAAGGCAGGCATAAAGCAGTTAAAGCACGGATGATATCTAACCCCACTAAAACTTTTTTACGTGGCAGCCTTTCTGCAAATGCTGAAGCAATAGGTGCTACCCCAATATAAGCAATCATCTTTATCGCCAATGCTATGCCTAAGACCTGAGCAGCCTCCCCTTTAGCAATATCATACGCCTGTAAAGCCAAAGCAATAGTGATCAGCCCTGTTCCAATAAGTGCAATGACTTGAGCTAAGAACAAATGCCTATACGTTGTATTTTTTAAAACTTCTAGCATTTTAGGGACTCCTTTTAGAACCTAATTTTTATTTCTAAAATCAATGCCAATTAAAATCTCCTTGGATTTTATTCCAAGGAGATTTTTTAAAGCTTAAAAGACTTTCTTCATATCACTGAATTGGCCTTCAACTTCCAATGTCACTGAAACAGGACTTTCAGTTCTATTACGCCAGAACCAGCCATGCTTACCATCAAAAGCTGCTTTTAATGTACCTGTTTGCTGAGTTTCATTACGTCCTTTGCCATAACCATGGTAAAAGCCCTTGGGAGCGTTCACTGGATCACCATGCGTGTCATAATTTAGACCACCGCCTGATGTTGTCCATTTAAAATTCACGCTAGCACTTTCCGGCATCGCCAACTTAATTTCAGTGGCTTGTCCGGGCTTCAACTCAACTGTCATTTGCTGCTTTTGAATTGCAGGCATTAGCATTTTTTCTGCTTCACCAATTGGCATAGATGATTGAATATTGGGGTCACTTGCAACTTCACTCGATATCGTGTTTGAAACTGCCTCTCCCATACCATTTTCAGACTCTTGAGCCAAAGATTGCTTAATTTCACCCATCGTTGTTAAGCCTAGAACTTTACCAACCCCAGTAGGATCAATATTGTATTCAGCTGGCATAACAACTGTAACTAAGACAACTGCAGCACTCACTGCAGCGATAATGGTTGATTTAACAAGTTTCTTTGCAGAAGGTAATTCAACATCTTGTGGAATTTGAGCGTTGTACATATTTGAAAATCCTTATTGAGTAACGAAGCCAGTAAGCTGAAAGCCCACAAGTAAAAAGCCGAGGAACATTAAAAAAACGTTGCTTTGATAAGCTGTTTTGAAGAAATACGGCGTTTTTCGCCACATTGTCATCAACAGCAAAATCATCGCTAAAGCCATAAATTGACCAAGCTCTACCCCGACATTAAATGCAATGAGGTTTGCCAATAGACCATCTGCCGGAACTTCATACTCTTGAATTTTTACCGCTAAACCGAAGCCATGAATCAGACCAAAAATTAACGTCGCTGCTTTAGTGTTGGGCTGGAAACCAAACCAACGCTGATATGCACCTAAATTATCCAAAGCTTTATAAACAATAGAAAAACCAATAATTGCATCAATAATGTATGCATTCATGGAAATGTTGTAATACACCCCAATCAGCATTGTCACAGAGTGACCAATCGCAAAAAGGCTGACATATAAGCCAATATCTTTCATGCGATATAAGAAAAAGATAATCCCGACGAGGAACAGCAAATGGTCATAACCTGTAACCATGTGCTTTGCACCAAGGTAAATAAAGGGAATGATGTGTACCCCATAAATTTCTTGAATATAGCCTTTGTCACCTTCCGCCACGCCATGGGCAAAAAGTGCAGAACTCATCAAAACTGCACTTAAAGTAATCAATAACTTTAAAAATGCCTTGAGTCTCACCCATTGTGAAAAAATAAATTGCATGTAAATCAAACTCCAAAGTTAACTAAAAAGAAAAGTTTCTAGCGATGTTTTGGGAGGTTTGAAAATACGGCTGATCATCAGATAGAGATAATTTTTCACTCTATCCAGGATCAAAATAAAGGTGAAAGTAAATAACAAAGTTATCGATTGACCAGACTGATATTCACCAAAATGCTCATGAAAATTATCATGATGAATATGGTTTTGCTTTTGATGCACATCATGAAAATGTACACCTTCAAATTCATAAACCGTATGTTCTTGGTATGCAGTCTCTGCATTGTGCGTATTAAAATGCAGGCATAGTGCAAGACTGATGATGCAGACGAACCACATCATCAAATTTCTAAACTTTCTATCTCTCACTATGCCTATCATTGCATTTTCACCTAGGCTTCTTGCTGCTCAGAAAAATCATCTGATTGCTTTTTACGTCCTTGGTTAAACCAAACGTATAGCGTAGGCAAAATAATCAACGTCAATAAGGTCGAAGATAAGATTCCGCCAATCACAACAGTCGCAATCGGTCGTTGCACTTCAGAGCCAATCCCAACATTCAATGCCATAGGGATGAAACCTAAAGATGCCACTAAAGCCGTAATTAATACTGGGCGAAGTCGTTCCAATGCACCGTGTCTAACAGCTTCAAGTAATCCTTCACCTTGATCTCTCAATCTCTGAATTGCAGACACTAGAACTAAGCCATTCAGTACAGCAACACCCGACAGTGCAATAA
The DNA here is from genome assembly GCF_031844265.1 of Acinetobacter sp. RG5. Lineage (GTDB taxonomy): Bacteria > Pseudomonadota > Gammaproteobacteria > Pseudomonadales > Moraxellaceae > Acinetobacter. The sequence continues at coordinate 180,119 of NZ_JAUZUV010000004.1, forward strand.
AACCAACGGCTGCTGAGATAGAGAATGGGATATCACGTAAAGCTAAGGCAATCACACCGCCCGTTAATGCAAATGGCACGCCCGTAAAGACCAGCACGCTATTTCTGACATTTCCTAATGCCATATAAATCATGGCAAAAATTAAGATCAAAGCCAGAGGGACAACAATCATTAGACGATTTGAAGCTGATTCCATTTGTTCAAATGTACCGCCCCATGTCAGCCAATAGCCTTCAGGTAATTTAAAGTCAGCATTGAGTTTAGATTGGGCTTCTGCGATATAACTTCCGATATCCGTACCACGAACATTGGCAGTAATTACAATTCGGCGTTTACCGTTTTCACGTGAGATTTGGTTTGGCCCCTGAACATTCTTCAATTCGATTAGTTCAGATAAAAGTACACTTGAACCATTAGGCAAATTCACTGGAACTTGATAAAGCTTGTCTAAGTCCGTAACGGAGTTCTGATCCATTCGAACCACAATATCGAACTTACGATCTCCCTCAAAAACCTTACCTGCTGTTTGCCCCGTAATCAGACTGGATACTTGCTTTTGCACATCTTCAGCATCAAGACCGTAGTTGGCGATCATGTCCTTTTTAAGCTCAACAGATACCGTTGGCAGTCCACTCAGCTGTTCAACTTTTAAGTCAGCTGTACCACTCACACCTTCTAAAATTTTCGCTGCAGCATTTGCTGATTCAAGCAACTGATCTAAATCATCACCATAAATCTTCACTGCAACATCTGTACGAACACCTGAAATCAGCTCGTTAAAACGCATTTGAATCGGCTGAGTGAACTCATAGTTGTTTCCATAAACGCCTTTTGCCACACGTTCAATATCGGCAACAACAGCTGATTTTTCTTTGTCAGGATTCGGCCATTCGCTACGTGGTTTCAATATCACAAAATTATCAGCGACGTTTGGTGGAACTGGGTCTGTCGCAATTTCAGCTGTACCCACTTTAGCAAACATGGTTTTTACTTCAGGAATTTTGACGATTTCTTTTTCAAGCGCATACTGCATTTCAACAGCTTGAGTTAAAGAAGTGCCAGGAATTCGAAGCGCATGTAATGCCACATCACCTTCATCTAATGAAGGAATAAATTCAGAACCTAAGCGAGTTGAAAGGCTTGCACTGAATACAAAGAAAATAGCGACGAACGCGATCAGCTTATAACGATGACTCAATGACCAATCTAAAATTGGGCTATAGACTTTCTTAATGAAATGAACAATCTTAGATTCCTCTTCCTTAATTTCACCTGTCGTGACCAAAGCCACCATTGCAGGAACAAAAGTAATCGAAAGAACCATTGCAGCCACGAGAGCCATAACAACTGTAGCTGCCATCGGTGTAAACATCTTGCCTTCAACACCAGTAAGCGTCATGACAGGCAGATACACTAAGATAATGATCAATTGACCATAAAGAATCGCTTTTCGAGATTCCCTAGTTGCTTCAAATACGGTAGCAAAACGTTCTTTACGCGTCAGAATCCGGCCCAACTCTTTTTGCTTCATCGCTAATTTCGCAAGTGAAGCTTCAACAATAACGACAGCACCATCGACGATGATCCCGAAATCTAGCGCCCCCAAACTCATTAAGTTTGCACTGATTCGTTGATTCACCATGCCAGTAATGGTCATGAGCATAGACAATGGAATCACCATCGCAGTAATGAGCGCTGCACGGAAATGCCCAAGGAATAAGAACAGAACAACAATAACGAGGATTGCACCTTCAAGAAGGTTTTTCTTTACTGTGTCGATTGTTGCATCAACCAAAGTTGTACGGTTATAAACGGCTTTCGCCTCAACACCTTCTGGCAATGACTCTTGGACTTTTTGTAACTTTTGATCTACCGCATGAGCAACATTTCGCGAGTTTTCACCAATCAGCATAAATGCAGTACCTAAGACAATTTCTTGCCCATCTTTAGTTGCTGCACCTGTACGTAACTCGTGACCAATTGATATTTTTGCCACATCTTTCAATCGAAGAATGTAACCGCTGCTTGTCGTAATAGGGATATTTTGAATTTGCTCAATTGAGTTAATTTGAGAATCTGAGCGAATCAAATACTGTTCGCCATTCTTCTCAATATAACCAGACCCTTTGTTCATGCTATTTTTAGAAATAGCATCCAAGATATCCTGCTGATCTAAACCAATACTGCGTAAATATACATAATCAGGCTGCACCACGAATTGTTTTAGATAACCGCCAATGGTATTGATTTCATTCACACCTTCTACATTTCGAAGCTGTGGTTTAATCACCCAATCTTGCAGAGTTCTTAATTCAGTGGGTGATAATGGATTTGGATTATCTTTTGCGTTCTCAACAGTGTACATAAAGATTTCGCCAAGCCCTGTTGAGACAGGCCCCATTGAAGTCGATATGCCACCCGGAAGTGTTGGAGTAACCCCTTGCAACTTTTCATTTACAAGTTGACGAGCAAAATAGATATCCGTGCCTTCCTTGAAAATCGCCGTAACCTGAGATAAACCATATCTCGATACAGAACGTGTGTATTCCAGATTCGGAATACCAGCCAAAGCCGTTTCAATTGGATAGGTCACTTGTGACTCCATCTCCATTGGAGATAAGCCTTGCGCTTCACTATTGATTTGGACTTGTACATTAGTAATGTCAGGCACAGCATCAATCGGCAGTTTAAAATAGTTATAAACGCCAAATGCACCGATAAACAGAAAGACAATCAGTACAAGCCATCGATTCTTGATCGAGAGCTTAACAATTTGATCAAACATAGTCGCTACCCCTTAGTGATCATGAGTAGCGCCAGATTTACCTAGCTCTGCTTTTAATAAGTAGGAATTGCCTGCTGCATACACCTGACCTGCTTTAAGACCAGATTTCACCTCAACAAAACCGTTATATTTATCGCCTAGTTCTAAAGGACGTGCTTCAAAGTCATTTCCTACACGGATAAATACCACATCCCAATCACGGAAGTTTTGTAATGCATCTTCACGCACAACCATGGCTTTCGTGCTTTGATTTTCAAATATTTGTGCGGTAACAAGCTGACCAGAACGCCATTTAAATTGGTTCGCAATTTCAATAAAGACTTGAGCAGTACGTGTTTTCGGATCAATCACATCACTAATGTATTTAATCTTACCCAGTGCTTCCTCCGTACTTTCCTGTACTTGAGGTTTAACGGTTACTTTTGCATCTGGATTAATTGCATTCAGCTTATCAGCCGGCACATTGACCACTGCAAGCAACTGTGAAGTATTTGCAATTTTAAAAAGTGGTGAAGCTGGTGTTACATTTGAACCCACAGCAGCAAGCACTTGTAAAACTGTGCCCGACATTGCCGCTCTTACTTCAATTGTTCCGTTACCTGAACCACCGTATGAACTGATTAAGCTATTCAGCTCATTTGCACGAGTCTGTGCATCATCGTATTCACGTTTTGCATTGATGTAGTCAATTTCAGGCGATACGCGTTTTTGAAATAATACGCGTTCCTGTTCCATCTTTTTGCGTGAAAATTGCAAATTATCTAATGCAATGGATCGCTCAGCATTTAAGCGGATCAGATCTTGGCTTTGAACAGTCGCTAACAGATCACCTTGACTGACTTTATCACCAATAGTGCGATAGGTTTTGATAAGTGTTCCGCTTGCTTTAGGCGTAATGAAACTTTCAAAATTGTCTGGGAATTTAAGCTCACCTTTAAGCTCAAGCGCATTCTCAAAAGTCATGGGTTCAACTTTAAGAAGTTCTAAACCACTGCTTTTGATACTGCTATCCAGCATCGTTACACGGCCTTCTTTGGTATCCCATTTCCAGCTGTGTTTCTTGCCTTGGTAATCAACATTTATCACCATCAAGAACGAATGCGGTTCATAAACAATTTCATCTCCAATCAAGTAATCACTTTCAGGCTTGAAGCGAATGGTTTGCTCAGCATCTAAGCGCTTAATAAAAATATTCGCGTTAATCTCACTCGGCTTTAAAGGCTGATCTTTGTAGTAGCCATAGACACGTAAATGCGGCTCTACACCTTCTTCAAAAATTTTGACCTCTGCTGAAAAGTCTCCATCACGATATAAGCGTCCACCATGTGGACCTTTTTCATCACCTGCGACAGCAGCTTTCTCTTCGACAGCTTCACCATGTGCAGAAGACGTCTGTGATTTGTTTCCTGTTTTGTACCAAGCCAGAGCACACAACATGACAAGTAAAGCCATAACGCCTGTAGCAATGACCGTATTCTTTGGTTTATTCATATTCTCTGCCCTTATTCTTGATCTAAATTCGTTACATAATTTCGTTCAACTTCTGCAATCTGATTTTGCAAAGCCAACCACAAATCAAATCGAGCGAGATGTTTTTCTAACCAAACTTGTTTAATGCTATTAAATTCCAGTAGTGAAATTTTTCCTGCCTGATAACCCATTTCTGCAATGCGTAAACTTTCTTTTGTTGCAGGTAAAACAGATTGGTCATATTGCTTGATTGCATCAATCAAACTGGATACCTCAATAGATTTGTTATCCAATTCAATCTTTGAATTTCGATTAATTAAATCTGAACGAGTTTCAGCATTGGTTTGCTGTGCTTGTGCGAGTGCAATATTTCCATTGTTGCGATTGAATATTGAAAGCGGAATTGAAGTAGAAACCAAAAAAACTTTGTCATCGGTTTCTTGATAATTACGCACACCAACGCCAAGCGTGATATCAGGAACCGCTTCTTTTTTTGCTAATTCAAATTGAGTTTTTGCCTGCTGTTTTTTTAGTAATGCCTGCTGTTCAGATAAGCTCACCTTGTCGGTAAAGTTAATCGTTAAAGGAACATCAATAGCATTGGCTGGTAAATCAAAAGCAAATTTTGAACACAGATTTTTCTGAAACTGAACCTTTTTCAGTTCATTTTGATAACGTAATTTGGACTCAGCAGATAAAGCTGAATTAAGTTGAACATCAGATGGAATCACCCGTCCATACTTTAGCTTTTCATTTAGAACTGTTGCTTGTCTTGCACTCAGCTTGCTCTCTGCAGCATAAATTTCTGCTCGCTGAGATGCTGTATACCAATTAGACATGCAGATTCGAAAATCGGCTTTTAACTCTGCTTGTCGTTGAGTAATCTCAAATTGGTTATTATTTCCTTGTAAACCTGCTAATTGCTTACGTAAAGCGAGTTTATTATTTAACGGAATTTCTTGCGACAAACCCATGAATGCAGTTGGGCCATCCAAGTCTTTCAGCTTAGAATTACCCAAATTATCCAATTCGACATTGAACGTAGGATTATTCATCCGACCAGCATATTTTTGATTTACATCATACGCCTGCTGAGATTGCTGCAAACTTTTTAGAACTGAATCATTTGCAATCGCTTGCTGCTGTAACTGTGCATAATTTGTTCCTGCAAATAACTGCGGAGCAATAACAACTAAGCCACAGGCGAAAATTACCTGACTTTTTTTAGACATGACTATACCTATACAAAAATGAAAAAATATTTTGTATAGTTAAATCAATTTCTTAGAACAATAAGCGTCTTAGTAAATGCGTAGGAATTACAGAGAAAGTTAATCCTTTTTCTTAGCTTAAAAGACCGAATGGGGCGTTCAAATAAGCCTAAAAATAAGAGGATTAAAGGTAAAGCAAAACTAAGGAAAAAGACTGGATCAATTGAGAAATGATCATCAGCTTGAATTGGCTTTACTGAATGATGAAATGCGGGTTCATCATAACTAGTCCAGTTATGATTTTTTTTATCTTGATCTGCTGTACTCAGAACTTCATCATGATGAGCTAATGACCATTGGCTCGAGTCTTCTGTTTCGACAGAAATACTTAATTCATGATGATGATCTAGATTTTTTGCTATAACAGGCGCCCACGTATAAATTCCCGTCGTTGTTATAGCAAACAAAAACAGGACTGATACGAGGATAAGTTTAAAAAACTTATTAGCCAACATAGCAAGTTAGATCAAAATGAAACGTGAAAAGCATACTGAATAGCTTCTAGGAAGTAAATCCTATATGAAAATATATCTCAAATTTTCAAGCTATCCTTTGATAAAGGGATAGCTTATAGGAACTGAAGCTTTATTTAGTTATTTTCTGGAACTGTACTAAAAGGATTTAAACTGTACCTAGTTTGAGTTAGTACAAAGTAAGCTTACTTATCTTAGAGGTGGTGGAAGTTTAACTAGCAATTGAAACTATTGTAACTATTAAAGAACGTCCATGTTCTTTAACCCAGATTTACCCAAGCTCGATCAAATTATCTTGTGAATGCTCTTCAGCATCATCCACTCTTTCGAATTCTTCTTTTGCCATAACAACATCCTCTTTAATAAGTGACATTAAAACTTCATGATTGATGAATTTCATAGCAGAAATAATTGCTACTAAGACTCCAACTATTAAGATAGCAAATTGAGAAAAAATATATGTATTTTCATCGACAAAAAACAAGTTCCATCCTAAATATTTAAACAACAAAGTTAAGAGAGTATTTGATATAAAAATTGGTACTGATGATACGTATAAAAGGAAATAAATTATTGGTTTAAATTTTAATGCCTTAGATCTATCGATTGAAATGAATACATCTTCCTGCCCAAATTTTTTAACTTCTATCTTATGTCTAATTTTTTTTATTTTATTGACCATTGAAAAAAAGTTATTAGGGGATTTTAGCTTAAGAATATTCACTTCCTTAAAGCCTAGTTTTTCAGTGGCAATCATTGCCTGTGCAAAGGCACTCTTTTCATAATCAGTGATATCAGCTCGCTTAATTTCTTCTTCATATTTTTTAACAGATACCGCCCTATCTGCATAAAATTTTGCACTATGGGTAAAGCGTTTTCTGCTATCTAACCAAGATAAAATTGGGTAAATAAAAATGATAAGAGGTAAATATTTTAAGATTACATCCAATGATTACTACTCCAAATGGCTAGTTAAACCTGTGGGATGAAATAGCACCCCACTCTATTCACTACTTCGAATTTGACCACTAATTAATGTTACTTACAATTTCCAATGCTTTAGCTTGGATCAAATAATGTTGATCTGTTTCATCTGGATCATACTGAACTCTAATAATTAAAGGGTTAGATTCAGCAGTACTTTTATCTTCTATTAACCCTTCTTGATTTTCGATCTTATATTCAATAATGCCATGCTCTGCAGCAAACTTTATGAGCTCTTTTACTTCATCGCTTAAGTTTAAAAAATCATTTTTACCTGCGATATATGTCTGAATATAAGACTCTGTATTCATATCAACCATATGAGAAATAACTTTGTGAGATGAATCGAACTGCTCACCTATTTCTGGCTTTTCTAAACAGATTTGAATTCGTTTTAAAGTTTTCGAATTGATAATCTTTTCTGCTGAAATTACTTCAGGGACTGTACTAACTATGATTCGTCCAAATTTGTCCTGCAATTTATCCGTTATAATTAGCTTCTTTAAAAACTTTTCAAGCAATCCAATTTGGATCTCATTTTCAGGGTCCTTCACTTCACAAACCAATTTTTGATGTAAAGGAAAGAATATAAATTTAAAGAATCTTGGATTTGCTTTTAAATTAGATGGAATATAGTTTTCCTCTACATTTTTATGGCGATTCCTTTCATTTTTTTCTTCGTCATACCAATCACTTGTAAGTCCATTACTTTTAAAAACTTCTCTACTAAAACCATTAAGCAAGTTCTCTTCATTTAATGGTTTTATAAAGCGAAATTTTAGATAGTTATTACGTTCCATTGGAATCGGTCTAGGATTTTTCCGAAGTTCTTCAAAAACCTCAACATAAGTTTCAACTGTTGTACCTTCTCGAAGTAATTTAATATCAACAACAGCATAGTTTACAGTACGGTTACGCGCCATTATTACAACCTCTAATTCAAAAATTTAATAGGATACTCAATGGCTTCGAAAAGCCATTGAGCATTATTTACTGGTTTATTTTTCTTTACGTACACCTTTAAAGGGTGTCTTATCAGATGTCTTAACATCCATAAAACGCCCAGTATCAGTGTCACGTTTAACCCAATGTCCACTTGGGGTTTGTGTTTGAGAACGATCACGAACCATTCCATTACGATGTCCATCGCCTGATGGAGGATTTGTAGCCATAGCTAAACTCCTTATTTCTGTTTAATTTAATCTGTTTAATCAGAAGGTTTCAAAAAGGGCTTTTCGCCCTTTTGAAGACTATAATCCAATAAATCTGATTAAGTCAAACAGTTTAATCAGATTATTTAATCTTTTATTGGTCGATAAACAAACTCATGCCCACCAGAAGATGCTGTTTCTTTTTCACCTAAGATATAACCTTGATTAAACAGTTTTTTTAGCTTCATGCTTGCGTTCGGAATAGAAACATCAAAATGATTAGCAATCAAAGAGGTTGTAACTTTTGGTTGTTCATAAATAAAATCTAGCAATTCTTGTGTTGCTGAATTAACTTTTGGACCTATCCAAAGCTGCTTATCTTCATGCTTAATTAACAAAGGTTGCTCTTTAGCCTCTGCACCGTATTGCCAATTATCTATTAAATCTTTGTTCTTAAAATTTGTTAAATAAAAAGCTTTTTCCCCACGGAAATTTTTTGCCAGTGATACGATACTTTCTCTCGGGAAAGAGGCATCTGTAGCATCAATACCTCGTAAAGATACCTCGAAAATAGAGTACTCAGGGTGTTCATCAATATACATTGATATAGCTTGATAAACCTCTCTCCCTTCTTGATTGCCAAAAGCAACAGATGAGTTAACAAGTTTTCTAAGCTCTATAAAATTTTTTTTAGTCATCTGTTAAATTTAACCTGTTTAAACAGCTTCAGTCAATTATAAAATCAAAACAGATATGTGTGCCATGTATATATGTTAGATTTCTAAGTATATCTTCACTAATCAGCTCACCTTTTCGATAGATCAATTGAATACTAAAATTATTCAACCTAATACTTAGATTTGCATCAAACCTACTTGCATTATCAGTTGTACTTTTAAAACCTAATCCTCTACCACTACTTTTACCAAACCGAGTAATTCTTCCTTTTGAAAAAACTTCCAATGCCAAACCTATATCTGATTCTTCTTGGCCCTCAGGATATTTTTTATATAGATCTGGATAGTTATGTTTAAGAGTCGTCCTTAATGTTGCCACTACTCCTCTACCACTATCAGAAATTACAGCTTGTATATGCTGTTTTGAATTCGGTGGACTATATAGCTGTAATCCAGCAAATCCCTTCAATTTAGACTCACTATGATCACTGACATTCCCAATAAATTCAGCAAAAAATAGAGTGGCTACATTCGCATATTCTGATGATGTCTGCGCAATAAAACTTGTCCTCAAGTCACTTTTTAATTGTTTATTTTCACTCTGTGGACAAATTTCACCAAACTCAACTAAAGACTGACAATTTCCCTTAAATTGTTGTGCTGTTGAATAAGTAGGTCGTTTAGGTAAGACAATGATCCCTTTATTGGTGAAATCAAAAAAACCATTTCTATTCAAATAGCTATGTGCTCCAGAACAATTATCAAGATCTACAACAACCTTAATGCCATAATCATTAAGCTGATTTATCAATGAGATAAATCTAGCAATAACTTCCAATAATAATTTAGTATTTTTTTTAAAGATAAAGGATACCCTTGCCGTATCCTTGAAAAAATCACATCCCGCTAAAACCTTATTTTCATATACTTCCGCATCTATCCATCCGGAAGGAAAATCAATTTTTATTTCTTTAACATTTAACGGATTTTTATTATTCCACGTAAAATCAGACTCATCTCTTATATAGACATCAGAATGCTGCGCTAGGAATGAATTTATTTCTTTTTTATTCCATCCAAGAATTGCTGCTATTTCAGAGCCTTTTAAATTAGGTCTTACATCCAAAACACTTGCTATTGACTCTCTCACCTATCCCCCTCAAATATTTTTAAATAAATTAGGCTAAACAGAAGTCACCATTAATGATGGCTTCTGTAAGTAAAACTAAACCTCTTCCATCTCGATCAAGTTTTCCAAGGTCTGACTAAACGTATCTTGGAATGCTGAATCTTTACGGTAAAGGTTATACAAGTCCACCATATTCTTACGCTGTACTACCATAATTTCATCGAGCATCTTTTTAAATACCAATGCTCTGTTCTGTGGGTCTTGCGTCTGCTTATACTTCTTCATAAAGTTTTGATGCTGCTGAATACGTTTCACCAAATCAATGATTATCACCCGTTGATCTTGTGGTGTCGCACTCCAATCCTGAAACCACTTTTCATTAAACTTGGCAACGATCGAATCTAAAGTTTCATCATCATTTTCTTCGCTTGGATTACGAGGGTTTGGATTTTGTGGATCTAAAACCGTTTCTTCGGCATCAAGCGTAATGGTCTTGTTGATATGCTCACGCTTCAAGGCATAAGTACTTAAATCGACTGATTCCAACAGGTCATCAATACCATTTAAGCGTCCATCTTGTACATTCAGTTTCGGAATAAGGAATTTTAAGAACCAATACAATTGCTCCCACTCCTTGTTATTAAACCGTGAGATGGAAGAGACTTGAGCATAAATCTTAACGAACTGTTTTGCCTTAACTTTAAAATCAACCCGTTGCTCATGTTCCCAAGAGTCTTTTCTCTCTTCATCGAAACGTGTTGCCACTGTATCAATGATTGGGCTTAGATCACTGCCTGACGCATTACTAAAGAACAGTTCATTAAACTTCACCACTTCATGTAATTCGTAAATGCCTTTGTCATCTAATGCTGTTTTAATGTCATTCAGTACATTGACATTTGTTGCTTCAGACAATGAAGTCGAGGTGTAAAAATCATCAAAGGCTTTTTTAATATCATCAACATCATTGTAAAAATCTAAGATAAACAAGTCTTCTGTGCGTTTGTTGTATTTAGGCGCAGCACGGTTTAAACGTGACAAAGCCTGTACACATAGTACGCTTGTGAGCTTTTTATCAATATACATCGTGGTCAGTTTAGGCTGATCAAAACCAGTCAGATATTTGTTTGCTACAACCAAAATGCGGTTTTCATCTAGATCAAACTTTTCTTTTGTTTTTGTGTCATTAAAGCCATTCAACGATTCTTCAGTATAGGTTTTACCATCAACTTCTTTCTCACCTGAAAATGCAATCATGATGTTAAATGGTTTATTTTTTTGCTCTAGCAATTTTTTAAGTGACAAGTAATAGCGGATCGCAGCTTCAATGCTTTGAGTCACGACCATGCCCTTTGCTACGCCTTTGAGTTTTTTCTTATTGACTACATTATCAATGAAATGCTCCAGCATAATACTGGCTTTCGCATCAATCGATTGTTGCGACGCTTCCACATAGGCTCTTAAAATACGTTGTGCTTTTTTCGATTCAAACATTGGATTGTCTTCAATCGACTTTTGAATCTCATAAAAGCTCTTATATGTCGTATAGTTTGCCAACACATCTAAAATAAAGCCTTCTTCAATGGCTTGTTTCATACTGTATAGATGAAATGGTACATATTTGCCTGTCGCAACATCTAGTTGACCAAACTTTTCTAATGTGGTGTTTTTAGGCGTTGCAGTAAAAGCAAAGTACGATACATTTTCACGCTTTTTACGTGTGGTCATCATTGCCACAAGCATGTCCTGAACATCATCAGCATTTTTTAAGGCTTCATTGCCCATTGCTCGATTCATGCTGTTATGCGCTTCACCTGACTGTGAGCTATGTGCTTCATCAATAATAATGGCAAAATTTTTATCACTTAGATCAGTCACGCTATCCCAAATGATACGGAACTTTTGAATAGTGGTGATAATAATTTTTTTACCCGTTTCTAAAGCACTTTTTAGCTCTGCACTGTTCATTGCAGGGGCAATAATGTTTTTGATTTCCGAAAAATCTTTAATATTATCGCGCAGTTGTTTATCTAAGATTTTACGGTCTGTCACCACAATTACCGAATCAAACAAAGGCTGATGCAATGCTCGTTTGCCTGCTGCTAGTGCATTGTCTGGGTATGCTTCAATCAATTGAAAGGCTGCCCAAGTAATCGAGTTCGATTTACCCGAACCTGCCGAGTGCTGAATCAGATACGGTTTGCCCACACCGTGTTGTGACACATCACGAATGATTTTACGCACCACATCAAGTTGATGATAACGTGGGAAAAACAAGGTGCGTTTGCTGAGTTGATCTGAATCTTTACCGTCTAAACGGACAAAGTGTTGAACAATATTAACCAAGCTTTCTTTGGCAAAGATTTCTTCCCACAAGTATGCCGTTTTATATCCGTTTGGATTAACAGGATTACCTTGCCCACCTGATGCTGTACCTTTGTTAAATGGTAAGAAGTAGGTCTTTTTACCTTCTAATTTGGTGGTCATATAGACTTCATCGGTATCGACAGCAAAATGCACCAAGCAACGTGCAGGCGTAAGCAATGGCTGTGTTGGGTCACGATCTTCACGATATTGTTTTTGACCGTGATAACGTGCTGTTTGATTTGTCCATGCATTTTTAAGTTCCATCGTCACCAATGGCAAACCATTAAGGAAGATGACCATATCAATTTCTTCACGACGGTTTTTGAGTGAATACTGCACTTGTCGTGTCACGCTAAAAATATTAGACGCAAAATTTTGTTTAACCGATTGGCTACTGCTTGCCAATGGGCATGGGTACATAAAATGAAAATGTTGCTCATCAAGTGCCATGCCTTTTTTGAGCATATAGGCAATGCCATGTTTTTTAATGAGCTTGTCAAAACGTCCTAGAATTTTTTGTTTCCAGTCGTTTTTATTATAGGCTTTGTAGGCATCTAAGCTATCTTTTTGAGTGCTTTCTAAAAATTGAAAAAACAGTTTTTCATCAATGGCATAGTCTTCATTAAAGTCGGACACATGCCCGATGACATAGCCCAAACCCGTATGGGCTTGAGCGATGCCTTGAGCAAGGTCTTCTTTACAGATACCGACCAATGCACGTTCGATATTTTTTTCTAAAGCCAGTTCGTTTAAATTTTTGTTCACAAGTATTCCTCTACGCTCTGCATTGGCGGTTTATAATTTTTTAAAAGCTATATGAAGATTTATGCCACTTTAATTTTGCCTGTAACAGCATCATTAATGAGTGTGGTTTTATATTCTTTAAGCTTTTCAATTTGTGCTGTTAGATTGTTAAGAGCTAAATCAATTTTTATAGATTGCTCATTAATCGCTTCAATAATTTCATTCTGCTCTTCAAATGATGGAAAACCAATTTTCATATTGAAGAACATATGCCCATAAAATCGGAGTCGTGACGAATGTAAGCCAGTGGATACACGATTGTAATGTTCAATATATTTAGTGGTTTTCAATAGATACTCTAAATATTGAGCATTAAAGATATTAGGTTTCTTCTGTCTATAAACACCATAAGACGGACTCACTATTCCTTCATAAGCAGAAACCCCCAATGCCCCCATCCATGCCCACATAATGTTCATAACTAAGTCATTCTTTTTACATAATTTAGAGCCTGAATAATCTTCAGCCATAAACATAGAAACAATTTTTTCAGAGCGTGGCGTTACACCTGTCATATGTGAAACAGATAATAATTCTTCTTGCCCTTCAGATGAACGTTCATCAACTTCATCAAATAAAAATTTAGCTCGGACAACTTCCCAATGCTCAGGAATCTGCCCAATCCACTTCACACCCGAATCCATCGTTGGTACATTTGGATTTAAACCTTGCGTCACTGCTTTTTGAATCACAATTTGCTTACGTTCATTCAGTAAAGCAATTTGCTGTTCTTTAATGGCAATAGCTTGGTTCAGCTCACCAACCTTTGTATCTAAAAATTGTGATATTTCATGCTGACAATCAACATCAGGTAACCAAATAGTCGTGTCTTTAAGAATCGACTTAGTAATGCTATAAACTTTTACACCTTTAACAGCTTTACGAATTTGATTTCGAAAACTTAATGAATCAAACACATAAGCCAAAAATCTAACATTAATATTATTTTTAGGTCGAACAATGACTGTATGATAACCAGCAAAGGTCATCTGATGGCTATTCAAGTAAGTAAAATTTCCCGATCCATCAATATCTTCTGATGTATCAGCAAATACAAAGTCACCATATTTAAGTAAAGATTTTGGTGAACTTTTCAAGTAACTTTCCGATACACATTTTAATTGGTGAGCTTCAGGATTGACCTCAAAACCATATTTAGAATGGACTTCACCATAATTTACACAGGGAATTCCGACATCTTCTAAGTTTTCTTTAGTAATGTTTAAGCCTTTTCCAAAGTCACAAATATCTCGAAATCTTAAAACTTCCCAATCATTAGGTATCTCGCCTAAAGCTTCCACACCTGAATCTTTATAAGCATCATATTTATTAAACATTCTGCTTCCCCTTAAAGACCCAAAATCTGTGCAATCAAACCATCGGCTTGTTTCTCAAGACTTAAAATATTCTTAGCCACAGCTTCAAGCGAACGCAACGGCTTATGTTGGTAGAAATACTTATTAAAACTGATCTCATAACCAATTTTCACCGAATCCAAATTAATCCATGCTTCATCCACATGCGGTTTTACTTCATCTAAGAAATATTGGTGAATACGCTGATTTAACGGCACTGATTCGCTGTCACGGATATCTGCATTGCTTTCATAAGTGATGTACTCACCTTTTTTGCCTGTTGCAAAATAACCAAAGTCAGCTAAATCAGATTCTTCACAGCCTAAATGCTCAAGTAGCTCAGCCAACTTATCGCCATTCAACTTCACGACTTTCTTCAGCACTTTCTCAGCGGTTTCGTCATACCAGCTCACGGCATTTAAAATGCTGTTCTTTTCAGATGCAGATAGTTTTAAATCAAGGGATTTAATTGCTTTATCTACGTTGTCTTTAAACACATTAAAGTCACTTGATTCCGCTTCACCCACTTGCGCCATAATTGCTTGAGCAGATTCAAACAACGTCTTGAGTGATGTCCAATGCTTAATATCAAACAGCTTGGCTTTTGCTTTGGTATTTAAGCTGATCTCTTGCTTCTCACACCAATCTAAAACGTCTTTTTCCACTTCTTTGAGCTTGCCTGCTTGGTACAGCGCATCGCCATAGTCAGCAAACATATATTCCATTGGCTCAAGCAAGGATTTATCAAAACGTAATGGCTGTAAACGCTCCAAACTAAACTGCGCTTTACGACGATCAGGACGTTCGATATTGACTTTATAATAGCCAAAATCACTATTATTAAAGACCTTAGAGGCTAATCCAATTGGATCATTATTGGCATCTAAACCACGCTCAACATCTTGCCCATTGAGGTACACATTTAAAATTTCCTCAAGATGCTCAGGTGCAAACTCACAGTTCTTTTGTCCTAAGTTTTTACGTAACTTACGGTAAAGCAAACTTGCATCAATCAGTTGTACTTTGCCTTTACGTGACTCAGGCTTGTTATTGGATAACAACCAAATATAAGTGGTAATACCCGTGTTATAGAACAAGTTGTTTGGCAATTGAATGATGGCATTCAGCAAATCATTTTCGATGATATAACGACGAATGTTGGATTCGCCGCCACCTGCATCACCTGTAAATAAACTTGAACCATTATGGACAGAAGCAATACGGCTACCAATACCATTTTGCTCAGGCGAGCTCATCTTACTGACCATTTCCATGAGGAATAAAAGCTGACCATCGCTCGAACGTGGCGTTGCATCTTCTTCTTTCAGTTCACCCCAATAGTTTTTAAGCTCGACTCTAAAACGTGGGTCGATGACTTTTTTATCATCGACAATGTATTTTTGATCTGATGCCCAGCTTTTACCATACGGAGGATTTGACAACATAAAGTCAAAACGTTTTGAGGCAAACTCATCACTTGCCAAGGTCGAACCCACACGTATGTTTTCAGGGTTATTGCCCTTAATCATCATGTCAGATTTACAGATGGCATAGGTTTCGTCGTTAATCTCTTTTCCGTAAAGGAAGATGTCACGATCTTCATCGCTATAACGCTCTTCAATAAAGTTTTGTGCTTCAGTGAGCATACCTCCACTACCACAGGCAGGATCATAGACAGACAAGGCATACGGAATACGGTCTTTGATTGGGTCAAAGACCAAATGCGTCATCAGGTCAATCACTTCACGTGGGGTAAAGTGCTCACCTGCCTCTTCATTATTTTCTTCGTTAAATTTACGAATGAGTTCCTCAAATACATATCCCATACCGAGGTTAGACAACCCCCCGAGCTTATAGCCATTTGGATCTTGCGTTTCAAATGGGCTGAGGTTGATGTATGGAGATACAAATTTTTCCAATACATCCAACAATACATCTTTGCTTGCCATGTGGCGGATTTGAGCAAATAAGTTAAAGCAATCGATAATTTCTTTAACGTTATCGCTGAAGCCACGTAAGTAGTCTTCAAAGTTTGCCAATAGAATTTGCTGATTATTAGTCGCTGTTTCAAATAAGCTTTTGAGCGTCCATTGTGAGCTGTTATAAAAGACATAGCCTGAAATATGACGGAGTGGTAAATCATCTAATTCAACGAAATCAGGTTCAGCTTGTTGATCCTGAACTTCAGCTAAAATTGCAGCTTTGGTTGGTTCTAATAAAGTATCTAAACGACGTAACACGACCATCGGTAAAATGATGTCACGGTACTTACCACGTACATACACATCGCGTAGACAATCATCCGCAATAGACCAAATGAAAGAAACCAATTTATTGTGAACTGAATGATCCATGTTTAGACCTAAAACTATCATTATATATGTCGCCAATTTAACACTATTTTCAAATAGTTGGGCAGTGTGTATATTGGCTTCTTTAGGCTTATACGCCAAATTATGTCGCGAAATTTGGTCTAATGAATCTACTCATGCGCTCAGACTGCTTTGCGTAAAATTTAATTCTACTTTAATAAAGAACAGGTTCTCATATGGCAGATTTTGATTGGATAACTGAAGACTTAGGACGCATCAAAAATGAGCTTCGATTAGCTCGTAATACAGCAAGCTGCCGAAAAATTTATGATTGCATGAACATTTCTCCTGAGTTAATGGATACTACTGATCTAACACTCGCGTTCAGACGTGCTTTTGGAGTTTTCTTAGATCCATCTCTTATAAGTGTGAAATTTAATATCAATACAGAAACAATATATATATTGAGAGATTGCATACATAAAGACATTATTGAATATGAGCACCCTTTAGAATTAGAAACATATAACTTAAATATTATTAAAGATATAAATTTAGATTCTGATGAAAAATATAGAACTCTTAAAATACTTCTACAAACCAATATAAATCATATTATCAATATTATTACTTTAATAAATAATACATCTGACTTATCACTTTCCAATGATTATTATGAAATAGAAAAAAATATTTATCTTCTTACTCCAGAATTTATTTTATTTTTAGAATTATTTGGAAATCACCATAAAGCTTATGAGTGGTATTTCTCACAATTCGAAGCAGCCACCCAAAAAGAAAATTTTAATAGAATTTCTAATGATTTTAAAATTATAGCCATAGATTATGAAAATGATATTAAGAACCAAATTATCGAAATATCTATAGAAAGTTTCAAAAATTCAAATTACTGTCAAAATAACAAAGACATAAATTTAAAGAATGATTGGGAGTATGTGGGCTATTTAGCTTCAATAAAGGGAATTGAAGTCGCTGTATCTGATACCGAAAACAAAGTATTGGAATCTTTTCTAAAACTAAAAGAATCTCAAAAACTTTTACTTCACTATTATATTTACCAAAGTAAATATGATGATTTATCTATAGATAAGATGCCTACAGATATTAAAAAATATACTTATCTAGACCTATGCACATATTTAGGAATAATAGCTAAAGATATTTGTAAACAAGCATATATCGAATATTCTAATCAAAATGTTTCACAGGAAAAATAAGGGAGCGAAAGCTCCCTTTCTATTCACGGCTTGCCAACTTACTTTCAATCCATTGATGGATCTCATAAGCTGACCAACCGATACGGTTTTGGGTGATTTTGACTTTCTTTGGAAAGGTCGGATCGTAGTAGGGTGAGTTCTCATCCATCATTTCATAGATGGTTGAACGTCCAACGCCAACTAACTCTACGACCTGCTTGATACTAATCAGTTGGTTCATTTGGAATGTTTGTCCTACAAATGTACTCATGGTGTTTACTCCGATCTCATGATGTCGAGCAACTCGCTCATGAGATACGGCAATCCCGTAAGGTTTTACACTGTCCGATTCAATTCAACGCAGTCACTGAGCCTTTTAAACCCTGTTGAATATTAAAAGACTCATTTTTAACAACTGACTGCTGTTGCTCCTCTGTCTGATAAAACTCCTCTACTACATCCAATCCTTCCTCTATATCCATTTCAAATTTCGCATTAGCAAAGCCCTGTCGTGCCATCTGATCGAGTGCCTCTTGATTGAATCCAGCCTGCTTACTTTGCTGATCAATCTCATGTGCAGTGTGAATCGCAGACTGCAAATCCACACCCTCTCTTAATGTTAAATCCACATAATACACAGGCTGACGATAACTCTGCGTTGTACTCTTACCTCGTAATGTCAGTTGTAGTGGCAAGCATGAAAGCAAACCATTTGATGCTGCATGGTAGTAACTCAGTCGAGCTGCCAAAGTCCGAATGCTGTTAAAGCCTGTGGTTCTAAAAATGAATGTGCCAAATTCATCCGACTCATCTAAGTTCACATGTAAACGTCCATATGGTTTGCAGTGTCCACCTTGAGCTAAAGGACATAAATCAGGAGAAGGGCATGGATGCTGTTCAACACCTTGGTTGGTTAAACGCTGACAAGTTTGACCATCACCCACACAGACAGGACGTCCAGTCTGGCGATCAAATAAGATGTATTCTGCGCGTAAGTTCAGATCAGGATCATTAAAGATCATGCGGACAGGGATTGAACGGAGTTTCTGATTCGGAGCATTCGCTCGAAGCTGTTCATCTAATGGGTGCTTGACCCATCCTTCTTTATTTTGGATTTGCGAGGTTATGGTGAATTGATCATCTTTTTCAGGTAGACGTTTGCCATTCTTTTCCACGATTCGACCAATACTGATACGTCCAAGTGTAGGCGGTGTGATCGCTAGACCTTTGATCATGGTGATACTCCTATATTTAATTCCTTACAGATTTGGGTGCTTCTATGTAGGTCAGAACACGGACCAAATAAGTTATCCAAATGTTAAAAAGCTGAGTTTTAGCTGCAAAGATCGCGACCGATTTGCTCTCTACACATGATGTAGAGAGCGGGGAGCGATTTTTGTGCATTTTTGATGAAGTGAATGAGATGGGCTTAATCGATATAGATGTTGAAGCGACGACTGCCCTGTCTTTTCAATGGGTATTGATCAATAAGATCAGGCTGATGCTTAAGCAGTGCTTTGGTATCCAAACTGACACTATCATTGGCTTTCTTCCACACTACTGAACCACGACTAAACGTGGCACGCTCTGCATCCTTCATCATCATTTGGATTTGATGCTTGAGTTGATCGAAGCGTTCTTGCTTATGCTGAATCTCTTCTTTCAGTTTGATCAGCTTATCGAACATGAGATTGGCTGTTTCATTCTGTGATAGATCTTCAACTGTTAGTGGTACATGCATTGGATACAACTGCTGAATGGCTTTGGCTGCCGATTCACTCGCATCCACAGATGGTGGTGTATCCTTTTCCACACATTCCCAGAAGTAACGTTCTGCATTAATGATGTGCTGAATCACAGATTCAGAACGAGTGACTTTAAAGATTTTGGTTTCATGCCCACAGAGCAAAACACAAACATGGGCTGCCTGTTTTCCTGTCACAGCTAATTGGTGCTGTACCTGACACAAGACATAAAGGGGTACGCCATCACGCCACAGCTTTGCTCCATGCTCCCCTGCTGTTTTACATTCAAGGATCTGTACTTCATCACTCCCGACAACGGAGTAATCTAAGTTTGCCAACATGAAATGTTTGTCAGGATCAGGGTGCTGTAACACTGCATTGACTCGACGTACCTTATTGTTGGTGTGCATGCTGTAATACTCAGCCACTAAAGGTTCAAGTTGCTTGCCCCAATACAGTGGTGCAACCCCTGTACTTTCATCTTCAATGGACTGAGCTTGTCGACCTGTTTTGATTAGCCACAGTTCTAGCATCGACATGTATGGGTTTAATCCACATGCCGTAGCTGCGTCACTGCTACCGATACCTTGCTTACGAACTTCAAGCCAATCTTGATACGCCATATCTTTGGTGCTGACTAAGCGTTTTGCAGAATTAGCTCGCTTGGTTGTGGCTAATGGGTTTAATGCCGTTTGCACACCTGTCTGTACAGATTGATTAGAAATCGGTGCAATTTGATTCATAGTTCTATCCTTATAAATTTCAGTTTTGTAAAAAAGAAGCGCATAAAAAAGCCATACCCGACACGAGGTCGGGTATGGCGATATGCATGCTGATTCAGATTGTTGATTGTGAGTTGAAACTAGATAGCTTTATATGTGTGCTTTATTCAGCGATTGTTGAGACTTGCGGGGTTAGAATTACATGAGCTTAGGCTATCAAGCACAGAGCTTGTTCTAATCCACGTTGTTTAAGACCTGCGCCTGCACCAAACCATGCTGAATCGAGACGATGATCTGTACTCATGGCACGACGTTCATGATCAACGAATTCCGTGATCGAACACAGTAAGCCATAAGCCGTACCTTTAGCAGATGAAAGATCTGCCCCTCGCCCCTGACCATTAAACATGTCGAGTGCTTTGGTCATAGCTCTTCCATTTGGTTCAGTTTTATTTTGCTGTGGTGGGTTACTTGCCACCTGACGGTAGAACTGAATGATGTTCTCTTCAGGATCAGAAATTGACATGGTGCTATTGTTGAACACAGCATCAAAGTAAGCCTTAGCTTCCTGCTGACTCACCTTACGCTGCGTGAGCTGTTTCATTTCATACATGTGCTCATCCCATGCACGCACTGAAATACCCAATTGCTGTTTCACCTTCTCTGCATCAAACTTGGTGCTATGTGGAACTTTCACTACACCAGCACTACTGCTCTGCCCACGTAATGCAATCGCCAAAGTGTTGTTACAGACCACTCGGATACTGGTGAACTGTGCTGTCGTTGCCAAAGTGCCGTCACACGCAGTAGCCAGCAGGATATAACCATTACTGACATCCTTAGACTTTAAAGCGGAACTTTGACCTGTACGTGCCAAAGCCCAGAACTTCTTCCCACCTTTCAAAACCCCTGCGGTTTCTAACTTAAAGCCAGATTGCTCAGTCAGATCCCGGTAGAACTCCAGAATCTCTTTAGGTTGAACTTCCTGATAACGCTGACTGACTACAGATAAAGGTGCATGGGTATCTGAACGATACAACACTCGCTGTTCTTCAAATGGCATGATAATGCTCTGACCACGTTCATTTTGTGCCATGTAGCTGACATTGGAGGATTCAATCCGCCAGTCCATCCCGGCTTGCTGTGCCCAGACTTCCAGTGGTTGATTCGGACTTAGCTGATTACCGAGACCATGCCAAGGGGTTTCGCCAACATAGGCGATTTGTTCAATTTGATGTGCCATTGATTCGATCTCCTATGCTGATTCAACGAAAGTTCTGCTGACATTGATTACAGTGGTAGTAGGTCATGGTGATAGGCTTTTTCGGCTCATCGAATACACTACTGAATAGACCACCAATAACTGCACCTGCTAGTCCACCAAGTAATGGGGATACAGGTAAAGGTAAGCTCTTTGAGATGGATGCACCAATGGTGGCAAACGATGCTGATGCTGCAAGACCTGATGATTCAGTTCCATTCACTTGTTGATTCACAACTTGGATGACCTGATCAGATAAACAGTAAGGACAAGTTAAACTCATAATATACATCTCCAAAAATGACAAAGGCTTACCGATTGGCAAGCCCTGAAAGTTGAAATAACTTTGTTTTCATCTAGATGATGTATATCTGAGATTATTTTCAAATCACTGAAAGGTACGCATTTTAGGACTGAGCTTTACACGTAAGTGTTGCGCTTCTTTCTCAGGGTTCACTAGATAAGCACCTGCATTACGAAGGTTACGAACCTCCACTGGATTATCCCGATGTATTCTACCAATACCAAGAATACCGAGCTCTCTATACTTAGCTATTTGCTTAGGATCATGACAGTTGAAATAACAGCCCTCATCATTAGTAATCTGCTTCCACAACTTCCCGACCTTATCCGCTATAGCCCATCCTTTTTGACGTTGATGCCCATTGAAGATTAACAACAGATGGCAATGATAACCTTTGGTTTCACCCTGCTCTAACGCCCATGCAGAATCGACTAAGTCATGAAACGGATCTTTACGCTTAGATATCGCTTTACGCAATTCTTCTAAATCTTGATAGAACATTTGGATATCGATGATATCGTGACAGCTTTGCAAATATGCAATATCCACTCTCACTACTTCTAACTTTGAATATCGACTAAGAGCTCTATCTAATTTTTTCGATAAAGATTCCAGATTACGTTTTTCGTTCTCACGATGCCTACGGAAATCTTTCAGCTGTCTACTCTGGTACCCCTTAAAGTAATTTTGATAGTAATCAAATGATTCACATTTCAACTCATCGACGACTTCATCAAAATCTAAATCATCAATATCATGCTCATCTAACCAATCACACCATGCATTGATATAACCAAAGTACTGAAAGCCTGAACGGTAAATATCATCAAAATGAATCAATAACTCTGCAAACTCTTCATAGAAATCCAATGGTTCATTCTCAGCCTTAATCCATAAGTTTGTAGTTACTTCTAGTTGGATTGTTAATTTAGACTCATTAATTGATTTACTCATGTTTAATACTCAATATGGAAATAGCTCCATATGACATGGGTAAACTGTATAAATATAAATTTTAGTTAGATTGTACTTAATGCTATAAGCTTATGAGTAGTAAGAGTATTAATCTCTATATGATATATATTTAATAATATTAATAACCTGCCATTACAAATTTGAATATTTGTTAGCCAAACAACATATTCAACCAATATTTTCAATTTTTTTTTCACAATATTTGAAGCTCTATTGATCAACAAGGATAATCGATAGAGCCTACTTTTGAAAAAGTTATGCGGTGAATATCAAGCATCAGCTTTATTTGATTTAGTGCTAGGCTTTCGCTTTTTTTTACGAGGTAACGTACCTCTGATAAGCCATTTAGGAGTATCTGAATAAAATGTATTATCTAACAGATCCTTATATACTATGTAAGGAGCCAAGTTATTGATAATAATATTTTTTAGTGGTTTATCAATTGATTCTACTAGCAACTCTTGATATGCCAACCCTTCTACAGAATTAAATATTTTTTTAACTCGGCACGAAGCCTTTAAATCTAATGGCGGTTGAAATGCCTCACTAGCCTTCTTGAGCGTTTCCTGCCATCTTTCACTAACAACATCCGCTAAATTAGAATAATTATTCAGTACTTCACGATCAAATACAAAAACAATATCGGCAAAGAATCGTCTTTTATCTGACACTTGGCTTGTATCATTTTCAACCCATGCCCCTACATACGCCCTAAGCTTAGATAATGGTGCTCTCCGTTTTCCCGCATGCAACATCTGATATAAAGCAGAACTTAGCCCTTTTTGTTTCATAAAGCCGTTCTTCATCTCACAGCTAAGTGAGCATCTAATTAAAACGCAATCGCGCTTAAAAGCCCCTCTCAAATAATTTTGGATTTTCTCGACTCGTTGCTCATGCCTTGGAATATTTATGTGCTTATTTTGCCCTAACGTAATAGCTATGGGACTATATATTGATTGAAATAGTCCCCCATAGTACTTAAAGTCTTCAATCTTAGATTTATAAAAATTAGCTCGTGTATGATCAAAAGGAAATGACAAAAAATCCTGATAGTCATATTTTCTGAACTGCCCGAAAAAATAATGCAATAGCCTTGATCGATAAACGCCCCCAATTCGAGTTCCCAGCGTAATAATAGAATCATGTTGCATGAGCAAATCTACAAATTGAAACAGCGTTCTTTCAACTATTTGCTGCGCTCGCATTTCATTAGGCTGTAAGGATCGCGAATATTTGACCGATAGCATAAAAATTTCAATTTTTTCTAGAAGCTTAAGCTCTGCTTCCGTTAACTTAAATGTTGCGTAAGATGACAAATTTTCTTGATATTGCAAAATAATATTCTTCAAATAGTCTTTGCTATAAGCATCTAAATGATTTTGTACCCAACACAAGTCGAATAAAGCATATTGAGTTAAATCACCTAATACACGATGTGGGTTAGGGTGCTTTTTGAACTTTTGTATAATGATATGCACGTTTTCATTAAAATTAATTTCGTGATTTTCCCGCCCAATAATGTCATCATTTGTAGACTTGAACATAAAGTCCTGATCCAATCTCACAAGAAAATCTAAACAATTCTCAATGAATATAGCTTTATTCTTTTCATCGTAAAGGCATAGATTAAATTGCTTATTGAAGACCTCACTACTTGAATTAAAGTTATCATTCCAATTCATAATACTGACATCAATATTCAAGTCATATGATTTTAGAAGCTCATGGCACTGTGTTTTGATCTCACTTATTGTTCTATGTTCCGTGTAATCAGATGTTGTTTCAAATACCCATATACAGAAGTAGTCTAAGCCATTATTGTGACCATTCAAGCAAATATAATAATTACGTAATAACCCCTCAACTGAGATCTGCCGTAAAAGCTCATATCTCTTGCTATGAAGTTTTGCAATTTCATCATCTGCATTATTGCTATCAATTCGAATTACAGTACTTAAAACATGTAATTTTTTACCTATCTTAAGTAGCTCGTCTAAATCACTTAGTATTAAACTTTTCGTTTCTGAGAATTTTTCAGCTGGTATGCCATATCGTCTTAAATTATCAATGTAATGTTCATACCATATTTTCAAGAAATCATTCTGCCAACTCCCTGCATAAAATTGTCTGAATTGTTCCTGCCTCAGGAAATGTTGCTGCTGTTTTAGATTTGTTGATTTAGCAGTCCTATGGACAAAACTATCAAAGATTCGACCGAATTCAGTTAGTCTTTTATTTTTTAGACCCATTTGTAGCTGATCAAAGTTAGGCATTACATAAAGTTGATCTAGCGCTTTTCCTATACCCAATAGAAGCTGCTGACTTCTATATCGGCCTACTTGATTCGTTTGCTCACCGCAATGTAAGTGCCGAAACTCCGTTTCGATCTGTTCACACCACTGCAAAATATTTACCAATAAATTAATTGTTTCTTTATATGCACAACCTGCCTTGGGTTCTTGAGAGGAGAACGTATCCTTCATAGATTTAGAATACATGTAACCTAATAATTTATTGTAATTTGAAAGCTTCATACTATAAATATAACTATTTCAATAATCTAAGTTGTTGATAATATAAATTATAAAAACACTTTAAAACAGGTTTATCACATATATTTTAAGTAAATTAAATCATTTTTCACACATAGCAAATAAGCAATAAATATATTTATTAATACACTAATAATTAAGCAATACAGAAATGTTAGGTATAAAAAACCACGCCATCAGGCGTGGTTTTTTTACATATACTGAGTGACTTACTTCATCCATTCCTGCACCTTCTCCCCATACCATTCCATAATCATTACTCGTTCATCCCAATACTGTGCTCGGTTATAAGCAGCATGAATGTTGTTTTTGTCGCACAGGTGCAAGCTTACTAATCAATCCATAGTCTTATGCATCAACCGATCTAAATAGTCAGACCATGATTGCATCATCACCGTACGTTCTTCTAAATATTTTGTACGGTTGTATGCTCTTCCATGCATATCACGAACCTGATGAGCCAGTTGCTGTTAAATCCGCTCAATTGGAAATTTTAGAACCTCATCCAAGAGTGTTCTCGCAGTCGCTCTAAAGCCATGACCTGTCGTCTCACCATTTTCAAAACCATATTGTTTCAATCGTTTGTTAATCGTCGATTCGCTAATCGTTTTGGACTGATCCCGCATCGATACAAAGCAATACTCCGTATAACCTGTTATTTGGTGTAATTCTTTAAACAAGGTGATAACCTGATCTGACAGAGGAACAATATGCTGTAATGCGGTCTGATTCTTCGTTTTAGGAGGAGTGTATTTCCAAACCCGATTTTCAAAATCAATGTCTGCCCACTTGGCTCCTCTCAATTCTCCTGGGCGTACAAAAACATGGGGTAAAATTTTTACAGCATAATCTATCGCAATGTCACCACGGCCAACACTATTATTAATGTTACTCAATAACCGTCCTAGCTTCTGCTCATCTGTGATCGCAGATCTATGCTTGGTTTTACCAACTTTTAAGATTCCACTAATTTGGTCTGCCACATTAAATTGACATAACCCTAAAGCAATCGCATAACGAAAGACTTGAGATGCTTTGCTTCTCATGCGCTTTGCTGAATCTGTCTTACCCTGTCTTTCGTAAATACGACAAACTTCTAAAATTTGCGATGGTGTAATACTGTCTATTGGATAATCCCCAATTGCAGCATACAACTTACCCCAAACAAATTGATTCCTTCGTTGAGTACTAGGCTCTAACTCCTCTGTCTTTCTATATTCATCCGCGATTAAAGCGAAAGTATTTTTGCCTGATTTAGCTTCTTCTTCATTTTTCTTCACAACCGCTGGATCTATATTTTGGGCGAGTAATTCTCGACATTCAGTTCTTTTTGCTCGTGCATTTAGCAACGATACCTCTGGGTATATCCCAAAAGAAATGCTATTACGTTTTTTAGTGATTGGGCGAGCATAGTCCCACCTCCAATAGGAGTTACCATTTTTATCAATGATAAAAAATAGTCCTTTACCATCGGCTAGTTTAATTTGAACCTTGGTTGATAACTTTTTATGTGAATTTACAGCTGAACGAATCTGTGTATCTGTCAGATTTACAATTATTTTTGGCATTTTTACGGTAAGCCTTTGCAATAATTTTGAAATTACCGCAAAAATTACCGCAAAAAACTTAAATAACCTAAAACATGCTCGGACAATATCGGATAAGAGAAATACATAAGTTGTTTATTTTTAATGATTTTCGTATTTGATCGGATAAGATGAAACAAAGAAATGGTGCGCTCAGCGGGACTCGAACCCACGCCACAGGCTTCGGAGACCTGTACTCTATCCAGTTGAGCTATGAGCGCATCTTTTTTGGATCGCGCACATCATAACAAAAAAAAGCATAAGGTAAAGCAACTATCTCTAACTTCATCATTTTTATGCTTAAGCTTTATACAATGTTCCAAAACAGCAACACAGAATTGCATGTGAATCACTTGGCTTATTTTGCGAGATCACTCACAATATCTCAACTTTTCACCATTTGAGATATTCATGACTGATGCACTGATCTTAAGGGATGTGTCAAAGACCTATCGCAATGGCTTTCAGGCATTGAAAGGGATTAACTTAAATGTACCAGAAGGTGAATTTTATGCGCTATTGGGGCCTAATGGCGCAGGAAAATCTACTACCATCGGTATTATCAGCTCATTAACAAAAAAAACCTCCGGTACAGTCGAAATTTTTGGTCATAATCTGGATACCCACCCTTCCCAGGCCAAACAGTGCCTAGGTGTAGTACCTCAGGAATTCAACTTTGCCCAGTTTGAAAGAACCTTTGATATTTTGGTGACTCAGGCAGGCTATTACGGCATTCCTAAAAAAATTGCACAGGAACGGGCGGAGCTTTATCTGACCAAACTGGGTTTATGGGAAAAACGTTCCACTCAGGCCCGCATGTTATCGGGCGGGATGAAACGTCGCCTGATGATCGCGCGTGCCATGATGCATGAACCGAAACTGCTGATTCTGGATGAACCGACGGCAGGCGTTGATATCGAGTTGCGTCGTTCGATGTGGGAATTTTTGAACGAGATGAATGAAAAAGGCACCTCCATCATTCTGACCACGCATTATCTAGAAGAAGCAGAAATGTTGTGTCGCCGCATTGCGATTATCGATCGCGGTGTGATTAAAGAAGACACCACCATGAAAAGCTTCCTGAGTCAGCTCAATGAAGAATCGTTTATTTTTGATCTGGCCGAACCGATTGAACCTTTGCATCTGGATATCATCGGCGTGCGATTTAACCTGATCGATCCGATGACCTTAGAAATTACCATGGATAAGGCACATACCATGAATGATCTGTTCCAGTTGCTGGAATCACAGAATATTCAGGTACGCAGTATGCGCAATAAATCCAATCGTCTGGAAGAACTTTTTGTGAAAATGGTCGAGAAAAATCTGGATGGAGCTGCGCAATGAACATTAATCAACTCAGCGTAGCTTTATATACCATTATCTATAAAGAAGTGCGTCGCTTTATGCGCATCTGGCCGCAGACCCTGTTACCACCTGCCATTACCATGAGCTTATATTTCGTGATCTTCGGTAATCTGGTCGGCTCACGTATCGGGGAAATGGGCGGCTATAGTTATATGGAGTTCATTGTGCCCGGTCTGATTATGATGGCCGTGATCACCAACAGCTATGCCAACGTCTCGTCTAGTTTCTTCAGCTCAAAATTCCAGAAAAGTATTGAAGAACTGATCATGAGTCCTGTACCGATGCATGCCATTTTATGGGGGCATGTATTGGGCGGTGTGATTCGTGGGATACTGGTGGCGATCATTGTGAGTGCAGTGAGCTTATTTTTTGCTGACTTATATATCACCAATTGGTTTGTGACTATATATACAGTTTTAATTACTTCCCTGCTGTTTTCCTTGGGTGGTTTTATCAATGCCGTTTATGCCAAATCTTTCGATGATATCTCGATCATCCCGACTTTTGTGTTAACGCCACTAACCTATTTGGGTGGTGTATTTTATGCTATTTCCAGCTTAAGCCCATTCTGGCAAAATTTATCTTTAATTAATCCTGTCGTGTATATGGTGAATGCTTTCCGCTATGGCATTTTAGGACATAGCGATGTCAATGTCGCCATTTCACTGACAGTAATTACCTTATGTTGTGCCGTGCTGTATGCAGTGGCCTATCATTTACTCTCCCGTGGTTCAGGAATGCGTGAATAATGAGTGTAGAACAATCTCTCCTTGGTAAAGACACCAATTACCCGACAGAATATCATCCTGATGTTCTGTTTCCGATTTCACGCGCGCCTGCCCGTGAACAATACGCACATGTTGAAGCGATTCAGCAAGGTGCAGACTGGTGGCATGTGTTTGAAATTTCCTGGTTAAATCCAGCAGGTGTGCCACAAGTCGCCATTGGCCGCATTAGCTTGCCAGCGTCCTCGCCGAATCTGATCGAATCCAAATCCTTGAAGCTGTATTTCAATAGTCTGAACTTTGCCAAGTTTGAATCTAAAGAAGCCTTTATCGCGACGGTAGAAAAAGATTTATCTACTGCGGCTGAAGCTGAAGTCAAACTGCAACTGTTTCAGGTCGATGAATTAGAGATCAGTAAGCCGGAAGGTATCTGTATTGATGAGCTTATACCTGAACGTCTGGAAAATCATCCAGATGCCAGTTTATTGGCTTTGGATTCGAAGGATGCAGCAGAAGGCGAAATACAGCTGTATTCACATTTACTCAGAAGTAACTGCCCTGTCACTGGCCAGCCGGACTGGGGAACAGTTTTTATACGTTATCAGGGTAAAAAACCTTGTTATAAGAGTATTTTAGCTTATATTATTTCCTACCGTCAGCATAATGGTTTCCACGAACAATGTGTGGAGCAGATGTTCGCCGATATCTGGCAGCAACTGAAACCGGAAAAGCTGATGGTCTACGCAACCTATACACGCCGTGGTGGATTGGATATCAACCCTTGCCGTGTATCGGATTTAACATGGATGCCTCGCCCTATTCGTTTAGCGCGACAATAAAAAACATTGAGGTTGAACAATGCCATTTTTTGGGTTTATTCCTTCTGCAGAGCTTTTAAATACAATTCAGACTGCACAAAAAAACAAAAATTCAAGTGAGCCGCTTTACCCATTGCGTGATAAAACCGCATTAATGATTAATGATGAAATTATTGATGCGATTCTTACCGAGCTGGTGCGTCGCTTTCCTGCCAGCGATAAACGTGATACTGCGGAAAAACTGGCTGGCTATATCAAGTCGACTGTTGCGGTTTTACTGAAGCAGCTATTAAGTAAAGCGCCGAACGATGTGGTCAGAGAGTCAATTGCATTCTCTGAGCGCAGTCTGTTTAAAGATCCTGAAGGACATTTCCGCATTGGTGAATCACTGGATGCCAGTCTGGTGACGAATTTAAAACATCATTACGCAGAACTTAAAGCCGGTCAGACTATTGATAAACAAGCGTTCAGCAACCTGTACAAGCAATTTGGTGAAGCGACAGTACGACATTTTATGGTCGACTTTAATAAAACCCTGGATCTTGGCATGATCAAACGCAAGGCAGCAGATATTGGCGCATCTGCAGTGATCAAGGCCATCAATATGGCAGCAGATAAAATCATTCTGAATTTGAATAAAGATGAGCTGCGCGCCATGGCCGAATATCACGACACTTTGTTCTATACAGAATAGTTCAAGATTTTCTACAAATCTTGAGGAATTAGCCTGACTTCGGTCAGGCTTTTTTATGATCAGTGAAATAGCTTGTTACAGATAAGCGACTCTATAAGACAAACTGCCGTAAAAATAGCCAATCCATCGCTATTTTTGTATAAGCGGCTAGGTCTCTTATTCATCCGAATGTTATCTTTAATCTGGCACTTTAAGCCCCACGATTGAAAAAATTTATCAATCTTTTTCATGGCATGATTCAAATGACATCGCCAGCAACTCATCAAAAAAACTGGAAATCGTAGCAAGATGTTGAAATCGGATTTTTATAAAAAGTTTAAGCAGCTTTCAATCGCACTTACCGCATTTGGTCTCAGCAGTTTGAGTCTGGCCAACGATTTCCAATATCACCCTTCTTATGCCGCTTTTAAGCAGAACGCCATGCAGAGCTATGGGCTGAGTGCCCAGCAAGTAGATTCCGCCATGAGCGGGACGCGTAATTTGCCTAATATTATCAATATCATGAATCGCCCAGGTGAAAGTAAGCCTTGGTATTCGTATAAAACTAACTTCCTGGCTGAATCTACCATTCAGCGCGGCGTACGTTTTAAACAGCAATATGCAGAAACGCTTAACCGTGCTGAACAGCAGTTTGGTGTACCACAGGCGATCATTCTGGGCATTTTAGGTGTAGAAACCGGTTTTGGTAGCAACAAGGGCTCTTTTGTCACTCGTGATGCCCTAGCAACCTTAGGGTTTGGCTATGAACGTCGTGCCCAGTATTTTCAGGATGAACTAGCTGCTTTAATTGCCTGGTCGTATAGAGATGGTGTTGCCACCTCTTCTGTGGTGGGTTCGTATGCCGGCGCTGTTGGCTATCCGCAGTTTATGCCGAGCAACATTCCAAAATTCGGCGTGGACTACGATGGCAATGGTCATATTGACCTGCGTAACTCAGCGGTAGATGCGATTGGTTCGATTGCCAACTATCTGGCACAGCATGGCTGGCAGCGTAATCAGCCAATTGCCTTTCCGGCACGTTATACCGGTTCAAATCCAGATGCCGTGATTGCCAAGGATCTGACTCAACCTACCCCCTATGGTGTGTTAAAAACTCAAGGCATCAGCCCAATGAATCCAATCGTAAAAATTGACGATCTGGATCTGGTTAATGTAATTCAATTACAAGAGAATTATGGCTCGATTTACTATATCACTTATCCAAATTTTCAAGTGATTACCACTTATAATCGCAGCCGTATGTATGCTACTGCTTTGTGGTTATTAGGTACCGAAATTACCAGCCGTTAACACTAAAAATTAATACAAATTATGAAAGTCAACATTTTTATGGGTTAATTTGTGCATATTTTAAGCAATTTTAATATTATGTTACAATATTGATTATTTTTTGATCAATCATTGTTTATTTTGCGTTCTTTTTTTAACTATTTTAATTAAACACTAGACAGGGTATTGCTGGCATGAATATTATCCATTTCGTTAAATGTAGTTGCATAAGTTAAATATCAGGCATGTTTACATGGTTTTTCAGCCATTTATGAACAACCAATAGATATGCTGTTAGGAGTTGATTCGATGCATTCTTCAATTTTGAAGTCTTTTATGGCCATTGCCACGATCGTCACGCTGACGCAATCGCAGGCAGATATGGTTCCGTCATCTTCATTCACCAATGAAAATGACAATTCGCGTCTTGCAACGCGAGTACTCAATAAAGAAGCTCAAAGCTTCAATTCAAATTTCACAAATTTGAACAGCCTTTCAATCACTGAGCGTTCGGGCGATAAAGTTCGCCGTGAAACCATTGCAGCGAAAATTGAACTTCCTGCAGAAGAGCCTTCAGTGATTGAAAAACTGAATACAGTGGCTTCTAATACTGTACGTAAATTCAGTCAGACAGGTACAGCGTCTTGGTATGGTCGTCAATTCCACGGCCGTAAAACCGCAAGCGGTGAAACCTTTGACATGAACGCAATGACAGCTGCTCATCGTAGCCTGCCATTGAACTGCTATATTCGCGTAACCAACCGTAATAACGGCAAGAGCGTCGTGGTTAAAGTAAATGACCGCGGTCCTTTCCATGGTAACCGTGTTGTTGATTTATCTTACGGTGCTGCGAAACAGTTGGGTATTACCAGTGCCGGTACTGCAAAAGTCAGTATTGAACGTGTCGCTGGTCCAAATTCTTAAGATTTGACCTGCAACACATTTAACAAAAGCCACAGTAATGTGGCTTTTTTATTGTGCTCATTTTTCCAAAAAAAAAT
This sequence comes from Acinetobacter sp. RG5, assembly GCF_031844265.1. Taxonomy (GTDB): domain Bacteria; phylum Pseudomonadota; class Gammaproteobacteria; order Pseudomonadales; family Moraxellaceae; genus Acinetobacter. The sequence goes on from NZ_JAUZUV010000004.1 coordinate 213,134, forward strand.
AAACGCCCCTGCTCAGCACTATCTTAAAGTTCTTTCAAGAAAATTTTGTTAGGCTCATTCTGCCTGATAAAATTCACTCGCTTGCATGATTAACTTTTGACCATATCCGGATTCTGCTTTATATTTCCACATAAGCAAAACATGTTCATGGAATGGAGCGAAGAATGAAAACAATATCTGAATGGTTCGATGAATATAGTGACAGCCATCAAAATAAAACCAATAAGCTGATTCACTGGGTCTGCGTACCAACCATCTATTTTTCGATTATTGGCATTCTGGCGCATTTCAGCGCTTTGCTAACTACCCTGCTACTGGTTTTGGCTTTTATCTTCTATGCACGTCTGGATCTTGTTTTGGCAGTAGCGATGGCTGTATTAACGTTGGTGATGGCTTGGCTCATCTGGATTCTGCCAGTTGGTACCAGTTTCTTTATTGCACTGTTTGTCTTGGCCTGGATTGGCCAATTTTATGGGCACAAAGTGGAAGGTAAAAAGCCTTCATTCTTCAAAGACCTCCAATTCCTCCTCATTGGCCCAATTTGGTGCATGGATGCCTATTTAGGTAAAATCCTACCGAACTGGAAATCACGCCATAACAGCGCAATTATGAGCGTTTAAACGCTATATTCGATTTATTCAATTAGAAGAACCTTATTGATAGGTTCTTCCTTGATGTTTTAACCACCCATCAACATGTTTTCGCGCCGGGTCATGATGCGTCCAGTGAATCACCCCTCCCTTGTCACTGTATTCATATTCTCCATAAAACTCGACCTGATCCTGTCTTTGAATATTCTGAATACGCGGCGCCAGATCGATATTATGCGCAACTAGTACAGTTTGACCGTTTGGTAATTCGAGGATGAACTTTTGATGGCGCGATCCTTCATGATCATCTGGCAAAACGGCAATCACCTGCCCACTTGAACGAACCTGTAGATCACTCTGGCGCTGTTGAAACGCCCGTGCAATTCGGTCCAGATCATCAGTGGCTTGAGAAGGTTCTAAGTTAGGCTCTGAATGAAGCGTTTCAGTTGTGGTATCAGATGCGGATGGAATAAGTGGTTGGGATTGCTGTAGATCCAGGCCCAGATAAGCAGCAATCAAAAGTGCAATGACTGCACCAATGCCCAGATTGGTTTTATTTGGCATTTTTTATAACTTTTTTATTAAATGATAAATACATGATCTGAGCTCTATCACCAAACCCAAATCCTATTCTTGAATTGCTGATGAAGAATAAATCAACATAAAAAAGCCCCATCAATCAGATAGGGCTTTTTCTAATTCCTCAGGAATTATTTTGCAGCAGCTTGAGCAGCAGCAACTTCTTCAGCGAAGCTCATTTCTGCTTTTTTCTCAATGCCTTCACCAACTTCGAAACGAACGAAGTTTGCAACTGTAGTACCAGTTGCTTTAAGAACGTCTGCAACTTTCTTATCGTTGTCGATTACGTACATTTGACGCTCAAGCACAACTTCATTCAAGTATTTCTCAACAGAACCTACAACCATCTTCTCAACGATATTTGCTGGCTTGCCAGATTCAAGTGCTTTCGCTTCAGCAATTTCTTTCTCTTTCGCGATAAGCTCAGCAGAAACGCCTTCAGCATTTACAGCAACTGGGTTGAACGCAGCAACGTGCATTGCCAAGCCTTTACCTGTAGCTTCATCACCAGTGTAAGAAACAACAACACCGATTTTAAGACCGTGTTTGTAAACTGCAAGGTTTTCGCCTTCAACAATTTTCGCACGACGTACTTGGATGTTTTCACCGATTTTTTGAACAAGAGCGATACGCGCTTCTTCAACAGTCGTACCATCTTCTAGTTTCAATTCAGCGATTTGAGCAGGATCAGTTACGTTTGCAGCAAGTGCAGCAGCAGCAACTTTCGCAGAGAAACCAGCAAAGTTTTCGTCTTTTGCAACGAAGTCAGTTTGACAGTTAACTTCTAGAAGAAGTGCTTTGTTGCCGTCTTGAGCAATTGTGATCGCGCCGTCAGCAGCAATGTTACCTGCTTTTTTAGCAGCTTTAGCTTGACCAGATTTACGTAGGTTGTCGATCGCTAGTTCAACGTCGCCGCCCGCTTCTGTCAAAGCTTTTTTACATTCCATCATTGCAAGACCAGTACGATCGCGCAATTCTTTAACCATGCTTGCTGTAACTGCAGTCATGTTTATCTCCTAAATTCGGTAGAAAATGAATTCTTTTTAGAACAGAAACGGCCCAGAGGAGTTCTCATGGGCCGCCTGCATACATAACGCTTACTTTGCCACCATCACATGTCGCAAAAATGACAAGCTAGCGTCAAACGCATTAAGCCTCAGAAGCTGGAGCTTCTTCTGCTTTAGCTTGTGCATTTGCTTGTGATTGAGCATATTCTTTACCAGCAAGAATCGCATCAGCCATAGCAGAAGCATAAAGTGTTACTGCACGGATCGCATCATCGTTACCCGGGATAACGTAGTCTACGTTGTCTGGGTTAGAGTTTGTATCAACGATACCGATTACAGGAATACCAAGGTTCTTCGCTTCTTTGATTGCAATCGCTTCGTGATCAACGTCGATTACGAATAATGCGTCAGGTAAACCACCCATGTTTTTAACGCCGCCTAAGCCACGCTCAAGTTTTTCCATCTCACGAGTACGCTCTAGAGCTTCACGTTTAGTCAGCTTAGCGAAAGTGCCGTCTTGAGATTGAGTTTGAAGGTCTTTTAAACGGTTGATAGATTGGCGAAGTGTTTTCCAGTTCGTCAACATACCACCTAACCAGCGGTGATCTACATATGGTTGACCAGCGCGTTGAGCTTGTTCACGGATGATCGCAGAAGCTGCACGTTTAGTACCAACGAACAAAACTTTGTTCTTTTTGCTAGCCAAGTTGTTAGCAAAGTTCAAAGCATCATTTAACGCAGGAACAGTGTGCTCAAGGTTGATGATGTGAATTTTGTTACGCGCACCAAAGATGTAATCACGCATCTTTGGATTCCAGAAACGAGTTTGGTGACCAAAGTGCGCGCCAGCTTGAAGAAGGTCGCGCATGCTTACGTTGTAATCTGCCATTTTCTTTACCTTAAAGTTTGGGTTAGGCCTCCATATACCCGCATTCTCCACCCTAAAGGGCACCCAGAGTAATGTGTCGATATATGTGCGGATTTTTTTGCCTCATCGCACAAAGCCCGTGAAATTTATTCACGAAAAAGCATTTGATAAAATGGGCGGCTATTTATACCATAGTCACACACAAATTTCCAAAAGTTTTTAGAGATCATGAACAACACTTACCAAGCGCCACGTCGACTTATCAAAACCCCTGACGAAATTGAAAAAATGCGTGTGGCAGGGCGACTGGCGGCAGAAGTATTGGATATGATCAAACCGCATATTGTTCCAGGTGTTACTACGCTAGAACTTGATACGATTTGTCATGACTATATTGTTAACCAACAACAGGCGATTCCAGCATGCTTAGGCTATGGCGCTGCACCGGGTCGACCTGCCTTCCAACATACTATTTGTACTTCTGTGAACCACGTAGTGTGTCACGGCATTCCATCAGACAGTAAAAAATTGAAAAAAGGCGACATCCTGAACATTGATGTGACCGTGATTAAAGATGGCTATCATGGTGACACCAACATGATGTACATCGTGGGTGGTGAAACCACTATTCTTGCCAACCGTCTATGTAAGGTAGCGCAAGAAGCCATGTACCGAGGTATTGAAACTGTAAAACCGGGTTCAACCATTGGCGATATTGGTCATGCCATTCAGCAGTATGTTGAATCCGAGCGTTTTGGCGTGGTACGTGAATATTGTGGTCACGGTATTGGTACAACTTTCCATGACGAACCGCAAGTGCTGCATTATGGTCAGCCAGATACCGGCATGGTACTTGAAGAAGGCATGACCTTTACCATTGAGCCAATGGTCAATGGTGGTGACTGGAAAACCAAATTACTCGGTGATAAATGGACAGTGGTCACCAAAGACCATTCATTGTCAGCACAATATGAACATACGATTCTGGTGACCAAAACCGGCGCGGAAATTTTAACAGCACGCCCGGACGAAGATTTGTCACGCTTTAGTGTGTAACCACAACATCAACAACACAAAATGGTCACTTTAAAGTGGCCATTTTTATTTTATATTTCATGCATTCGTATGCATGACCGAGATGTAAAAAGTCTCCCCTTGCCCGCTTCCAGCGCATCGAAATTCAAGATAAAGTTCGGCCAATACACCATTTTTTCCTTAAAGTTTTCCAAATTCTTTTGCCCTATCTGCACCATTTTAGGCTAAGATAATGTGCTTTTTATTTTTTAATCCCTATAAGAAGGAATACTGCCGTGGACGTACGTCTCTCTGATCGTGTGAATGCCATCAAACCGTCCCCTACGCTTGCTGTGACCAACAAAGCTGCTGAATTAAAAGCTGCAGGTCACAACGTGATTGGTTTGGGCGCAGGTGAACCAGATTTTGATACCCCTCAACACATCAAAGATGCAGCAATTGCAGCGATTAACAACGGTTTCACCAAATACACCGCTGTTGACGGTACGCCAGGTCTTAAAAAAGCCATTATTGCTAAATTCAAACGCGACAATAACCTAGACTATGCAGCAAACCAGATTCTGGTTTCTTGTGGTGGTAAGCAATCATTCTTTAACTTGGCCCTTGCTTTGTTAAACAAAGGTGATGAAGTCATCATCCCTGCACCATTCTGGGTAAGCTACCCGGATATGGTGATCATCGCTGAAGGTGTTCCTGTTATTGTGAAATGTGGTGAAGAACAACGTTTCAAAATCACCCCTGAACAATTAGAAGCTGCAATCACTGACAAAACACGTCTAGTAGTATTGAACAGCCCGTCTAACCCTACAGGTATGATCTACACTAAAGCTGAGCTTGAAGCGCTGGCTGACGTACTGCGTAAATACCCAGAAGTATTTATCGCATCTGATGATATGTACGAACCAATCCGTTGGGATGACGAGTTCTACAACATCGCAACAGTTGCACCAGACCTTTATGACCGTACTATCGTATTAAACGGTGTATCTAAAGCCTATGCAATGACTGGCTGGCGTATCGGCTACGCAGCGGGCCCTGCTAAACTTATTGGTGCAATGAAAAAGATCCAATCTCAGTCAACTTCAAACCCAACTTCAATTTCGCAAGTTGCTGCTGAAGCTGCCTTGAATGGTCCTCAAGATGTACTTGAGCCAATGATTGAAGCATTCAAACGTCGCCATGACCTAGTTGTGAAAGGCTTGAATGACATTCACGGTATTTCTTGCTTGCCTGCTGATGGCGCATTCTATGCATATGCCAACATCAAACCGTTGATTCGTGCCAAAGGTCTTAAATCTTGCACAGAATTCTCTGCATGGTTACTGGAAGAGACTGGCGTTGCAGTGGTTCCTGGCGATGCATTCGGTCTTGGCGGTTTCATGCGCATCTCTTACGCAACGGCTGACGAAGTACTGGTGGATGCACTTGCACGTATCAAAAAAGCTGCTGACTCAATTGAAGGCGTTGACGCTGCGATTGCTTCAATCGAAGCTGAAAAAGCTGCACAATAATCAACTCATTTGATTTAGAAAACCCGCGAGTTTCGCGGGTTTTTTTATGTTCTTCAACATGTATTAAACAGTGAGTCGTATTCGCTTATAGCTCAAGTATTTAATGAGCAAACAAACAAAACATAGACTTGCTGCAATCGTGTACGCAATACTCAACATCCACCAAAAACCATGAATCCCCAATGCATTGCTTTGCCAATTAAACAGTGTCATTGGATGATACGCCACATACCAACCACCACCTAAGCCCACGATCAGCACGGTACTGATAAAAATAAACATCGGTCTGACAATTTCTCGCCAGCAACGTAGCATTGCCAAACTAATCACCAGTAGCGCATCAAAGATATGCATCCAACACATTAAAAAGATCAATGCCAAGGCTAATGCAATCACCTGCGCATCATTGCTAAATAACCCTACAATCCAACTATCTAAACCCCAAATAGTCAACACGACAACGATAGCTATTAGCATCACAGCCATCAGTGCCCGCTTACTGAGTTGCCATGCAGCATCAATCTGCTCCGCACCGATTTGAGTCGACACCAAAATACCGAAGGCGGATGCCATCGACATCGGCAACATAAACATCAAGCCCAATAAACCAAGCATCACCTGATGTGCATTCACTACCATGTCACCCAAAGGCAAGATCAGCAAAGCAATCGCGCTGATGGCAAATACATCCACAAAAGTCACTACCGCATTGGGCAATCCAATTTTTAAAATTTTCAACAAAGTCTGCCAGTGAAAGAAAACACCAGACCACGGGATCTTTAACTTCTGCTCAAGGAAGAAAAAATAGTAAACAAACAACAGTATCCACTGCACAATCAAATGTGCCATGAATGCACCTTCAACCCCATAGCTTGTAACATAACCCTCAATGCCATAAATCAAGACATAAGCCAAAGCCACTTTGAGCAGTAAATAGATCATATTGGCGTAGAACACGCGCTTAGCCTGCCCACAGGCTTGGGTTAAAATATATAAAATACGCAACAATAAATGCGCTGGAATCGTCCAAGCCAACAGCCACAGACATGGCACAATCAATGCCTGTAAGGCCGCATCTGCCTTTAAAAAATAAAGTAAAGGCGTCGCATGATTAAACAAGTACATCGCAACAGCAGAAATCACCAGTACAATCAAAATACTTTGCTTCACAACACGCTGGATGTCCGCATAATCCTGACGTCCATTGGCTTCTGCCAGCTCTTGCATCATGCCCTGTAACACCCCAATACCCGTCACAAAGCACAAAGAATAAACAGACAAACAGACTGCCAATGCAGCCACATGCTGAGGTGAAAAATGTGATAGAAAAATCACGTCGAACAAACTACTGAGCATAATAATGGCATTACTGAGAAAAATAGGCACCCAAAGATGCAGAAACTGTTTCATTACCCTATCACTCGATTTTTAATTCTTTTATAAGATTCGTTTTTTGTCAGATTATTTAGATCTGAGATATTTCATTAGAAATGTATACCAGTATCGTGCCATAAATTATTCTATTTCTTATTTTTTATAAAAATGACTTTACTCAGGTGCAGGCAATGCACTTCTTACAAAATAATCCGCCATTCCTATACCAGATTGCTATTATCGATGTCACAATTTTGAATTAAACCTCAACCACTCAAGAATAATGACAGGAAAAGCATAATGAACCCAAAAGAAATGAGCGGTTTAGCATTATTGGAAGCGATGCGTGATGGAAAAATCCCGCCCCCGAGTATTAGTGAAACCATGTCGATGCAACCAGCAGTGATTGAAAGCGGACGTGTAGAATTTAAGGTCAAAGCTGATCATCGACATTTAAATCCGCTTGGCGGCGTCCATGGTGGTTTTGCTGCAACTGTTTTGGATACCGTGACAGGCTGCGCGATTCATACTTTACTTGAAGCAGGTGTCGGTTATGGCACCATTGATCTGAATGTAAAGATGTGCCGCCCCATCCCTCAAAATCAGCCACTGAAAGCCGTAGGAAAATCAATTAATCTCAGTAGAAATTTAGGTATTTCTGAAGGTCAGATTCTGGATGAAGAAGGTCGCCTGTATGCTCATGCCACTGCGACCTGTATGATTATTCGGACTGAATGAAATTGGTAGCCTGTACAACTCATCAGGTACTTCATTTAAATAATACTGCTTTTCACCTGCCCTGCTTCAACACATGACAAGCGTGGTCGAGTTAAGCCTTGAAACTCAAAATAATGCTTGGAAACATTGGCTAATTCCACATCTTGTGTTTGTGTTGTTGAGGCTTGCCACGCTTTAGACTGATTGGTGCCCATCAAAAGATTCCCAGAAATGGCATAGATATAAAGGTCTTTGCCTGGTTCTTTCAGATAGTCTGCATTCAGGAAAATTTCAAAGTTAAATTGACGTTCAGTTTCTACCAACCATTTTTCTGCAAACCATAATTGCAGCAAATCACCTAAATAAAGTGATTTTTGTGCCAAGGGCCATAGCGTGATATGAGCGTCTTTAACCGGGATATAATACTGTGCAGGATCGGCAATAATTTTCAGATAGTTTTCTTGATAATAAGCCAGTTGAGAGAAAATTTGAGGGATGTTGAGCGTATTCATTCGCTGTCTCCGGTTTAGCCATTTTTGTGCTGGCAAGTAGGTTTAAATCCACACTGTTTGACCATTTGGTCAAACGACTTTATGGTTTTAATCTAGCAAGTGAAATTTATTCTGACAAGTATTTTTCGTGAAATTTATGCAATTGCCTAAATTAAAAACAGACAGGCTGTATTTATAATAAATATGATAATTTTTGCTTGACCCCTGTCAAAATCTCTCTATAATCGCTTTCAGATTCTCCAATAGCTCAGTCGGTAGAGCGACGGACTGTTAATCCGCAGGTCCCTGGTTCGAGCCCAGGTTGGAGAGCCAAATTCAAGAAAGCCCACTCATAATGAAGTGGGCTTTTTTATTATCTTAAAATTTCACGGCTTATTATTTTCAACTATTTAAAATAATTATTTTCAATCCCTCATAAAACTCGATATATAAATACTCCTTTTTTCAAAATCTCGAGAGATAAAAAATCCCCCATGGATGGAGGATTTTTAAATTATCACCGAGATTAAGCCGCTTGAGCCGGAACACCACTATGGAAACGGAAAGTTTCATCAGGCGCGAGAATCAGCTGTTTTTCAACTTCACGAATATGCAGGATTCGCTCCTGAATATCCTCTTTCGGATTTTTCAGTTTCGCCGTGGTTGCCACATCCATCGCCAAAGCCAGATAGTCTTCAAAATGGCGAGATTCGGACTTGAGCAGGTAACGGTAGTAACGTGCCAGCTCATCATCAACACGCGAAGCAAGCGCGTAGAAACGCTCACAGGAACGCGCTTCTACAAAGGCACCAATCACCAGTACATCAATCAAGGCTTCAGGTTCAAAAGTCCGGATTTCCTTGCGTAAACCACCGGCATAACGCCCTGCACTCAAGTTTTGCCAAGTCTGACCACGCTTGTTCATCAATTCAAGTACTTGCTCATAATGCAGCATTTCTTCACGAACTAACTGTGCAAGCTTCACCTGTAGATCAACAAAATAGCTATAGCGAAACATCAGGTTCATGGCCGTGCTGGCTGCTTTTTTTTCACAGTTGGCATGATCCTGCATCAAGATTTCAAGATTTTCGACCGCCATATCCAGCCATGCTTGCGGTGTTTCACAACCAAGGAAAGCGATCACCGGCTGCATCAGTTCATCATAATTAATATTCGACATAATCACTCTGATCTTAACGCGCTGATTTAATCACGGCTTTCATTTGCTGAACCGCTTGTGCCAGACCAACAAATACCGCATCCGCAATTAAAGAATGACCGATATTGAGCTCATGAATCTGTGGAATCGCAGCAATCGGCGTCACGTTATCCAAATTTAAGCCATGGCCCGCATTTACCACCAAACCTTTAGATGCAGCATATTCAGCACCTTTCACAATGCGTTCCAGTTCCGCTTGTTGCGCTTCTGGAGTTTCTGCATCGGCATAGGCGCCTGTGTGAATCTCAATCGTCGGTGCACCACAAGCAACTGCTGCATCAATTTGTGCAAAATCGGCATCAATAAATAAAGATACATCACAACCAATGGCTTCCAGCTCTTGAGTCGCGGCTTTTACAGCATCAAAATTACCCACGACATCCAGACCACCTTCAGTGGTCACTTCCTGACGTTTTTCAGGAACAAAACAAACATGCTGTGGCTTGATTTCCTTGGCAAAGGCGATCATTTCATCTGTTACCGCCAACTCAAGGTTCATACGGGTTTTTAACGCAGGACGCATACGACGCACATCGTCATCCTGAATGTGACGACGGTCTTCACGCAAGTGCAAGGTAATGCCTTCTGCCCCTGCCTGTTCGCAGATCAATGCAGCATTGACTGGGTCTGGGTACGTCGTACCACGTGCTTGTCTTAATGTTGCGACATGGTCAATATTGACACCAAGTAATGCAGCCATAATCTTTTCCTAACTACGATTGAGATTGAGAATTTTGAATCCAGAGTTGTCGACTTTTTAATGGTCGATCACCAAGCAAGGCCGTGATCACCTGTCGATACAGTTTCGTCAGTAATTGTAACTGTTCCGGATTAAAATCCCCACCATTTTCATGCGTCAACATGCTTAAAATCTGTTGACCGGATAGGGTGGAGCGTAAGGCATTGGCCGATGGCATAAAGCCGGCATTGAGCTGAAAATAATAGTGCTGTTGTGGATCAATCTGCGCCTGATTGGCATCTACCGAAAAATCCAGACCATAACCGAGTTCTTCCAGCAAAACATGCTCAAACTGGCGCAAGATCTGTTTTAAATATAAATTCGGGTTGGATTGTGCGGATAATTGCTGCAATGCGGTTAAGGTCTCTGCATATTTAGCAAAGGTTTGCGGCATTTCCACTTCAAGTGGGCATAAGCGCAGCAAAATTTCATTCAGATAAAAACCTGAAAAAAAGGCATCGCCAAAAAAGAAAATCGGCTGATTAACAATTTCCAGTTTAGTAAAATTTTTGAGTTCGGATTTACCTGAAGCTTGCAAGCGAATGGGCTGGTATTGCGGTGGTGGCATTTGCCTGAGAATACCATCTACCCTGCCATATTCTTGGGTAAATAAATACACAATATGACTGCGTTCACGGTACTTACGCTGATGAATCAGATAACCATGCAGTACTTCGTTACGCATAAGCGGGCACTTTAATCCTTATCTTTTTTTGATTTTTTATCATCTTCTTCGTCATCCCCATCCGGGATCACTGCACCCACAACAGCCGCAGTGCCTTTGACTGCGACTTTTGTGGTTTTATAAGCCACTTTAACAGGAACCGTGACCACTTTATGAATACAGCCTTGCAGAAATAAAACACATGCAACCACTGCCAACACTTTCATCATCACGGAATTCCTTAAAAGGTCTTATCAAACTTATTGCTTAGATATCACTATAACCTAAGCTTTTTAATGCACGCTCATCATCAGACCAGCCACCTTTGACTTTCACCCAAAGGGTCAGCATGATTTTTTGCTCGAACATTTTTTCCATGTCGAGACGCGCATCCATACCGATTTTTTTCAGTTTGACACCTTTCTCGCCAATCACAATGGCTTTTTGGCTTGGACGATCGACAAAAATCGTGGCATCAATATAGGTACAGGCGGCTTTCATACGACCGGTTTTTTCATTCAAGACCGGCTCTTCAGTTTTAAAGGATTCGATCTGAACGGTCAAATCATATGGAAGCTCTTCACCCAGCTGACGCATGATCTTTTCACGGATAATTTCAGAGGCCAGGAAACGCTCTGAACGATCGGTCAGTTGATCCAGTGAATACAGGGGTGGCTGGAATGGAAGATACTTGGCGATCGTGTCACGTAAATGTTCAAGATTGGCACCACGAAGTGCAGATACCGGTACGATTTCTGCAAAGTTCATCAGCTTTTCGCGTTCACGAATCAGCGGCAAAGCTTCGTTCTTGTTTTCAAAGGTATCCAGCTTGTTAATCACCAGAATCACTGGCATCTCTGCATTTTTCAGCTTTTCTAGTACCAGGTCATCATTTGGCGTCCACTTTTGTGCATCCACCACGAATAAAACTAGGTTCACATCGCGCAAAGCCGAATGTGCCGCACGGTTCATCATTTTATTGATGGCACGGACTTCTTTTTTATGCATCCCCGGTGTATCAACAAATACAGCCTGAGATTTTTCACGTGAATCAATCCCCACAATTTTATGACGTGTGGTTTGCGGTTTACGTGAGGTAATCGAAAGTTTTTGACCCAAAATATGGTTCATTAAGGTAGATTTGCCCACATTCGGGCGACCTACAATAGCAACAAAACCACTACGATAATCTGATGGGATTTCGGTGCCTTGCGCACTAAAAAATTGACTAATAAGGTCGTGACTGTCGCTTTGCGACTCGTGATCAGCATCAATGTGATCGGAATGAGTAGTCATTAAGACTTATGCTCCAAAAGTTTCAAAATATCCGCCGCAACGGCTTGTTCAGCAAAACGTCGACTCGCACCTTCGCCTTGCATGGTCGGCAATCCCGCAATCTGGCATTCCACTTTAAAATGCTGATTGGGTGCATCACCTTGAATATCTACAACCTCGTAAACTGGGAGAGGTTTCTTACGTGCTTGTAAATACTCTTGTAAGCGAGATTTAGGATCTTTAAGCTGATCTGTCGGCTCAATATGATCTAAATATGGTTCGTACCATTTTAACACAATCGGTTCTAGCACGGTGAGATCACCGCAGTCGACATAGATTGCGCCAATAATCGCTTCTACCGTATCTGCCAGTATAGACTCACGATGATGACCACCAGATTTCAATTCACCGGTACTGAGAATTAAATTCTGACTCAGTTTTAAATCATTGGCGATTTTTCCTAATGCTTCCTGACGAACCAGGGTCGCACGCATACGCGTTAACCGGCCTTCATTTTCGCTTGGATAGGCATTAAAAAGATAATTCGCAATGATCATCCCTAAAAGAGAATCGCCCAGAAATTCCAGGCGCTCGTAGTTGTGTTTATGACTGACTGAACGATGAGTCAATGCCAGTTTCAGCAAATCAGCCTGTTTGAACTGATAGCCGATCCGTTTGGCAAGACGTTCATCATTTAGCTTTGACTGTGCTTTGATCAAACTCTTTCTCAAACTTCATCACTAAATCGATATTCATTATGAAATTTTTACGAATTTCATAATTCTTGTGCACCTGTAAACCATCGGTATTGGTAACTTTGGCAATTTCGTCAAACTTTAGATCACGAATATTATTCATTTCTAAACGCTGACTCATCTGTTGACGGAATTTTTCTGGCGTTATATTGGCTGGAGCACTTTTTAACAGCGCCTCAATCTCACCATCTACCATACGATCATCGAAGTATGGTCCCCACACCGCAATCGCCACTTTTGCAAGAAATGCAAAGCCCACGATTGCAATTAAAACCCCAATATAAGAAGCACCTTGTTGATGTCTCATTTTTATTTTCCTGATTGAAACAATTAATCGATTGTTCCGTTTCGACCAAACGATGGTAATTTAAAGCCAGGTTCTTTATGCATCCAGATATAGAAGGCACGACCTGTTAAGTTTTCTTCCGGAACAAGCCCCCAGAAACGACTGTCAGCACTCTGATCGCGATTATCCCCCATCGCAAAGTAATGACCTTCTGGCACTTTCACTTCCCAATATAAACCATTTTCACCTGAATATTTACCATTTTCCAAATAGTTAATAAAAGGTGCCTGACGAGCGACATTCACGCCTTCCAGCTCACGCATGGTAAAGGTATGCTCACCCAGGGTTTCTTTATGATAAATAGCATTCGGGGTATCTAAGCGGTCTTTTTCGCGGCTAAATTCTACTGGAACTTTCGCTACTTTTTCACCATTAATGCTCAACTGGCCATGATCATAAACAATATGATCGCCTGGCAAGCCGACAATACGCTTGATATAACTGATGGTCGGTTGTGGTGGATAACGGAATACCGCAACATCACCACGTTCCGGACTGCCAGTATCAATAATTTTGGTGTTCACCATAGGCAGTTTGATGCCATAGTCAAATTTATTCACCAGAATAAAATCACCAGTTTCTAGCGTCGGCACCATCGAATCGGACGGAATATTAAAAGGTTCGTATAAAAAAGAACGCAGTACCAGCACGATGGCCAGCACCGGCCAAAAGTCATAAGCCCAAGTGATAATGAAATTCTCATGGCCCTTGCCCCGGGTTTGTCTTTGTTTCAAAACAAACTTGTCTAGCAACCACACTGCGACAAAAAACAGGGTCGCAGGCACAAGAATCAAATTAAAATCAAAATCCATGGGCTTATATCCTTATTATTTTAGCGTTCGACTTTTAATACGGCTAAGAACGCTTCTTGCGGGATTTCTACGCTACCCACCTGTTTCATGCGTTTCTTACCTTCTTTCTGTTTAGACAGAAGTTTTTTCTTACGTGACACGTCACCACCATAACACTTCGCCAATACGTTTTTACGCATCGCTTTCACAGTCGAACGTGCAATGATTTGCGCACCAATTGCCGCCTGAATCGCGACATCAAACATTTGACGTGGAATCAGGTCTTTCATTTTTTCAACCAGTGCAATACCACGATGGCGTGCATCGTTACGGTGACAGATCATCGCCAAGGCATCGACTTTTTCACCATTGATCAAGACATCTACTTTGACTAAAGAGGAGCTTTCAAAACGGACAAAGTTATAGTCGAGTGATGCAAAACCACGTGAACAAGACTTCAATTTATCAAAGAAATCCATCACCACTTCGGCCATTGGAATTTCGAAAGTAATGGAAACCTGATTCGCCATAAACTTCATGTCTTTTTGTACACCACGGCGCTCAACACACAATGTCATGACATTACCTAGGTATTCTTGCGGCACAAGGATATGACATTCAGCAATCGGTTCACGTAAATCTTCAACCGTTGAACCATCAGGCATTTTGGATGGACTGTCGATATAAATGGTCTGGCCATTCTTCATCACCGCTTCATAAATTACGGTTGGTGCAGAAGAAATCAGGTCAAGATCGTACTCGCGTTCCAGACGTTCCTGTACGATTTCCATGTGCAGCATACCCAGGAAGCCACAACGGAAACCAAAACCGAGCGCATCTGAACTTTCAGGTTCAAAGAACAAGGCCGAGTCATTGATTTGTAGCTTATGCAAAGCTTCACGGAAAGGTTCAAAATCGCTGGCATCAATCGGGAATAGACCGGCATAAACCTGCGGTTTCACCTTTTTAAAGCCCGGTAATGTTGCAACTTCAGGCGTCGCTGCCAAGGTAATCGTATCACCGACCGGTGCACCGAAAATATCTTTAATACCAGCAATCACGAAGCCAACTTCGCCCGCTTCCAGCATACCGGTTTCAGTATGTTTCGGGTTAAAGATACCTACAGAGGTAATGATGTGCGTTTGACCGGTTGATTTAATCAACATTTTGTCGCCTTTACGCACTCGACCCTGCTTGACCCGAACCAGAGAAACTACACCAAGGTAGTTATCAAACCATGAATCCACAATCAGCGCTTGTAATGGCGCTTCGCGATCACCCTCAGGTGCAGGAATTACATTGACCAGTGTTTCAAGCACACCTTCAATACCTAAACCTGTTTTTGCAGAACAGGTCGGCGCTTCTGTGGCTTCAATCCCGATAATGTCTTCAATTTCCTGAATGACACGTTCAGGTTCAGCTTGCGGCAAGTCGATCTTGTTCAGTACCGGAAGTACTTCCAGACCTTGTTCAATTACGGTATAGCAGTTAGCAACAGACTGTGCTTCTACGCCCTGCGCAGCATCTACAACCAGCAAGGCACCTTCACAGGCAGCAAGGGAGCGTGAGACTTCATACGAGAAGTCGACGTGTCCCGGTGTATCAATAAAGTTCAACTGATACTCTTGACCGTTGGGATGCGTATAATACAAGGTTACCGAAGTGGCTTTAATGGTAATCCCACGTTCGCGCTCAAGCTCCATTGAGTCAAGGACTTGAGCCTGCATTTCACGATCTTGCAAGCCGCCACAAGTTTGAATAAAGCGATCCGCTAGGGTCGATTTACCGTGGTCAATGTGCGCAATAATCGAGAAGTTACGAATGTTTTTAATATCAACAGATTTTTTAGCTTGCGCCATGGGTTACCTTGAGAAAAAACACGCTATGTAATTTAAAAATATTACATAACAAAAGCCGAATAGAAATTGCGAAGGATTATAGCAGAATGGTGATCTAGAAAAAGAATTATATTTTTTCCTTTATTCCCTAGGTCGCGTACACCTCAGTCAGATGAAATCTGGATCACCATGATTAGAAAATAGCTCCCCGACTCCACTTCTTCCTCAATATTATCCAGATGTACTGATCAAACTGGAAAATGTTGTCTCATTAATCCAGATGTAAAGTTGAAAAGTCAAAAGGATTTACATGTTCTGAAAGTGGCTGATAAGCCTGGGTAAATGTCGGTGACATGCGTTTCGGACGCCCTGTGGCCATTTCAATACAGGCCCATTGAGTACTGCCAGTAAACAATAGGGTCTGATCCTGGGGCCGATAAAATGCGTATTGTCTAAAGGAATACAAAGCATTAATGTCATTCAGCCAGGTGCGTAGAATAATCTCGTCACCTTCAAAAGCCGCCTTACGGTATTGCACCTGATGCTCAACCGCGACCATAGCATGTTTCAGTTCCACATATTGCTTTAATCCCAAGCCCAGTTTTGCAATATGAGCTGATGCGACATCCTGCATCCATTGCACATAGATCACATTGTTCACATGGCCCAATCCATCAATATGTTTGGCTTGAACCTTTAAAGCAAGATCAAAAATACCGCTCACTGTGCTGTTATCCTTCCCATGATTTTAAGGTTATAGAGTCTACCGAATTTATCGCTGGGGTAAATTGCAAAAAATAAAAAACCGCTTCTAGAAGCGGTCTTTCACGAAAATCCAGCAATCTTATGAGATACGCATTCCGACCACAGCAAGTTGACCCTGACGAATCAAGGTCACGCGCGCGATGCTACCCTTTTTCAGTTCAGACACCTCTTGCACAAACTGATTTGAATTCAGTACTGTCTGGTTATTAATTTGGGTGATCACGTCATTCGGCATGATTCGTGCCTGTGCAGCAATACCACCTGGACGTACATCCTGAATCACCACACCGCCTTTAATTTCTAACCGCGCCAGCTCTGCTGGACTTAAGTCACGAATTGAAACCCCGATCACTGGTCCTTTACTTGGTTGAGCCTGTGTGCCTGCTTTTGCCGGGGTATCATCTGGTGCCGCACTTAAAGTCGCTGCAATACTACGACGTTTATCATCACGCAAGATTTCAAGTTGTACCTGTTGCTGAGGTGCAGTACGGTTCAGATAGTTCAACAATTCACTGGTACGTGAGATGGGTGTACCGTTGTATTTTAAGATGACATCACTAGCACGCAGACCTGCACGCGCTGCCGGTGAGTTTGGCGCAACCTGAGTCACCAGGGAACCTTCAGGCTTAGGCAGATTATAAGATTCAGCCAGGTTACGGTCGATATCCTGCAAACTCACCCCCAGATATGAACGCGTCACTTTGCCGTTCTTCTTCAATTGATCCGCAACTTCCATCGCGACATCAATCGGAATCGAGAAAGACAAGCCCATATAACCACCGGTCCCACTAAAGATCCGGGAATTGACACCGACCACTTCACCACGCTGGTTAAACAGCGGACCACCTGAGTTACCCGGGTTTAAGGCCACATCGGTCTGGATAAAAGGAACTGCTGTTTCACCCATCATGTTACGCATTTTGGCACTGACAATGCCTGCAGAAGCCGAATAGTCAAAACCAAATGGCGAACCAATTGCGAGTACAGGCTCACCAACACGTAAGCGTCCTACATCACCCGTCCGTAATTCTGGGAAATTCGAGCCATTAACTTTAAGCAAAGCTACGTCAGTTCGTGCATCACTCCCTACAACAGTGGCATCAATTTCACGACGGTCATTCAGGGTAATGGTGACTTTGGAAGCATCCTCAACCACATGATGATTGGTCAGCAGATAACCATCCTTGCTGATAAAGAATGCACTGCCATAACCGGTCTTTTCCTGTGGCATACGCTGCTGCGGAATAATCACCTGATTACCAAAAAAGCGGCGCAGAATTTCCGGCACTTGTTGTTGTAAGAGCTCTTCTTCGCTCATTTTTTTAACGACATTGACACTGACCACTGCAGGACTGACCTGCTCGACCAGATTTGAAAAATCAACCGGCGTGACCGCCTGCAACTGTGCAGCACTCATGGTCAGAGTCGCTGCAAATAATCCTTTTTTTAAGTCTAGAATTTTCATATAAATTATTCACTCAAATTGTTGATAAATTTATGTAAATAGGTTTTATCACAAACACTGTAAAGTTTAAGTAATAATATGTTTCAAAACGTCGCTCTGGACAATATCTCATTATCAAAACCCTAAGTTAAGACTTTGATTAATTTTTTTCATCAATAAATGAGCACTTCAACGCTTGCCTTTTGTACAAAAAAGCGCTGTTATTACCAAACTTTTTTAAAATTAGCTGATGGACATGTCTAATTTATCCCTTACCCATCAATTTGACGTCATTATTGTGGGCAGTGGCGGTGCCGGTTTAAGTTTAGCCTTATCGCTCCCAGATCATTTTAATATTGCAGTCTTGGCGAAATCTACCCTGACAGATGCCAGCACTTTTTATGCTCAAGGTGGCGTGGCCGCAGTACTGGATGAAATGGATTCGATTGAACAACATATTGATGACACTATGATTGCAGGTGCGCAACTGTGTGAAATGGATGCGGTTAAACAGACGGTAGAAGGTGGCAAACCCTCGGTTGATTTCCTGCTGAAACATGGCGTTCAATTTACCCTCGATGAACAGGAACAATTACATCTCACCCGTGAAGGTGGCCATTCACAGCGCCGAATTATTCATGCGGCCGATGCCACGGGTCGTGCCATTTCCACCACCTTGGTACAACGTGCCCAAGAAAAACAGAATATTAAAATCTTTGAAAATTATATTGCGATTGACCTGATTTGTTCACAAAAGCTCGGTTTAGACGGCGATAATCGTGCGCTGGGTTTATATGTGCTGGATGAAACAACTGAAAAAGTGCATACCTTTTTAGCGCCATTTACCGCCCTTGCCTGTGGCGGTGCTATGAAAGCTTATCTTTACACCTCAAATCCGGATATTGCCACCGGTGATGGTATTGCCATGGCCTATCGTGCCGGCTGCCGGGTCGCCAATATGGAATTTAACCAGTTTCATCCGACCTGCCTGTATCATCCGCAAGCACGTTCTTTCCTGATCACTGAAGCAATGCGTGGTGAAGGCGCTTATCTGCGTCTGCCCGATGGTGAACGCTTTATGCTGCGTTTTGATGAACGAGCCGAACTCGCACCGCGTGATATTGTGGCACGTGCTATCGACTATGAAATCAAGCGTCTCGGTATACGTCATGTCTGGCTGGACATTACCCATAAAGATGAAAGCTTTGTCAAAGAGCATTTCCCTACCCTGTATGCCCGTCTGCTTGAACTAGGGATCGATATTACCAAAGACATGATTCCAGTTGTTCCGGCAGCCCATTATACTTGCGGTGGTGTTGTGGTCGATGAACATAGCCAGACAGATATTGCCGGACTCTATGCGATTGGGGAAACCTCTTATACTGGCCTGCATGGTGCTAACCGTATGGCCAGTAACTCACTTTTAGAATGTTTTGTCTATGGAATGAGTGCAGCCAAGCACATTCAGGAAAATTTCAAGGCCGATCAGCCAGCTCCTGCAGTTCCAGCTTGGGATGATTCTCAGGTGACCAACCCGGATGAGGATGTCGTGATTCTGCAAAACTGGGATGAGCTACGTCAGACCATGTGGAACTATGTTGGCATTGTCCGCACGACCAAACGCCTGGAACGTGCGCTACATCGTATTGAAATGCTGAAAAAAGAAATTACCGAGTACTATCAGGATTACCAGGTCAGCAAAAATCTGATCGAGCTGCGCAATCTGGTGCTGGTGTCCGAGATGATCGTGCGCTGCGCCATGCACCGTAAAGAATCTCGCGGTTTGCATTTCACCCTGGATTATCCCGAGCTGCTACCAGAATTACGCAAAACAGTCCTCGTCCCACCAAATTTTGAAGTGGAAACGCCTTTGGTGAATTGTTAAAAGTAGATGGAGATAACATCCTTGGATGATATCTCCTTTTCTTTTTAGATTTTTATTTGCTCAAAGTCAGCTTAGGCTATTTATAGCCAGTCTTCTAATTTCAAATATTTAACGTTGTGGTGGAATTGAATATGTTCCGGTCACATGCGCCACAGGTTCTTCATGATCTATCGAATAAATCCAGACTTCTCCCACGATCAGTGCCTTGCCGACCTTGATCAGCTTACATTCTCCCCGTATATCCGTTCCACCAGAAGGTTTACGTAAAAAATTGATATTCAAGTTAGTGGTCACGGCCAAACCGACCAATCCAATTTCACCCAGAATGGCGACATAAAGAGCAAAATCCGCCAAGGTCATCATGGTTGGACCAGAAACGGTGCCACCTGGACGCAATTCCTCTGAGCTCACCTGATACAGCAAAGTAGCTCCACGCGGAGAAACTTCCTCAATCCTGCACTTCTCCAGGCTTTGTGGAAACTCTTGTTGTAAAAATTGTTCTATCTCTGTTTTGGTCGTTTTCATCTTATTAAAAAAATCTTCTATATCAGTCTTAATATAGAAGATTCTTCACAGATAAACCTAGAGAAAAATTAAATAAAAAGTATTTTAATTCCAAGCTTATTTTAAATAACTTAAGGCCTGCTCAAATACCTGCTCAGGCGTTTGAGTTGCATCCAGACGTTTGATCCGTTCAGGATGACGTTGCCATAAAGTTTCATATCCCGCTCTCACTTTCTCAAAGAAAGTGACTTTTTCCTGTTCAAAGCGATCCAGTGCACCGCGTTCACGTGCTCGGTTCATCCCCAGTTCAATAGGCGCTTCTAACCAGAACGTGATATCCGGCATGCGTGCGACAAAGTGGTCATTGAGTAATTGCAACTTGGTTTCACTCACCCCCCGACCTGCACATTGATAGGCAAAGCTGGCATCGCTAAAACGGTCACATAAGACAATTTTCCCAGCTTCTAATGCGGGCAGAATCACTTGTGCCAGATGCTGGGCACGCGCCGCATACATCAATAACAGCTCGGTATCATGCGCCATGGCTTCTTCATGGTTCACAGCCAGCAACAGCGAGCGAATCTGCTCAGCCATCGGGGTTCCACCGGGTTCACGAGTCAAAATAACATCTTTGCCCTGGGCGATAAAATCTTCATAGGTCGAACGAATGAGCGTGGTTTTACCTACACCTTCTGTGCCTTCAAAGCTAATAAACATACTCATTCCTTATTTTTCGAGCGTAAAATCGTCAGATATTCCTGTACGGCTTTATTGTGGTCATTCAGATTGCTCGTGAACTTATGTCCACCATTACCGGTAGCGACAAAATACAGGTTGTCAGAATTATCCGGATGCATGGCTGCTTCAATGGCTTTCTTGCTTGGCAACGCAATTGGCGTTGGCGGCAAACCTGAAATAGTATAGGTGTTATACGGCGTCGGTGTGCGTAAATCTTTACGGGTAATATTGCCATTATAATTATCGCCCATTCCGTAAATCACTGTTGGATCGGTCTGTAAACGCATGCCAATTTTTAAACGGCGTACAAATACCCCAGAAACCTGTTCCAATTCACGATCTACACTGGTCTCTTTTTCAATAATCGATGCCATAATCAGCGCGTCATATTTATTCTGATATGGCAGATCAGTTGCACGTTTCGCCCACGCCTCATCCAGTGCTTTCATCTGTCGCTGATAAAGATTGGTCAGAATTTTACGGTCAGTTTCACCTTTGGCAAAGAAATAAGTATCCGGTGCAAACAGCCCTTCAGGATGTGAAAACGGAATATTCAGTTCTTTGAGTAATTGCTCAGTAGGCAGATGCAGCACTTCTTTGGTGACCAGATCATTTTTCTTCAGGTCATCGATCAGTTGTTTAAAGGTCGTGCCTTCAATTACTAGAATACGGCTCATCTGGGCATTGTCTGTATCGGAAATCATCTCCAAGACCTGACGGATACACATGCCCTGACGCACTTCATACACGCCCGCTTTCATGGTGTCATGAATCATGATGCGCTGATACAGCTTGAGAATGATCGGGAAACTCACCTGATCTTCTGTGGCCAGACGATCAATAAAACCGGAATAGGTTTGACCAGATTCGATCGCGAGCAGCTGTTTTTTTCCTTCTACAGGATAATCCTTCCACAAACTGCTTTTCAGGATTAACGCCAAGATCAAAGCAATACCAATCAGGACTAAGGCAATTCCTTTGAAAGATGAGGAGAATCTCGCTTTATTTTTCTTTTTGGCTTTAGGTTTGGAAGCTGACATATTAAGACATCTGGTTTAATCGAAGACGGTTAAAAAGTTCAATACAAGCATTGCCATCCAAGGCGCGCTGCTCAAATTGTGTGACAATTTTCATCGGGCTGAGTGCATTGCAGAAAAACAGACTCCGAATATGGGAAATTTCATCCATACCGATATATCGTTGCTCATAGACAATACCCTGATCTTGCATACGTTGTAGAATTTCTGCACGCATGACACCGAAGACGCCATTATAACGGAGTTCTGGCGTAATCCATGTATTCTTTATAAGAATGAAACAATTACTGCTCACCCCTTCGACAATGCCACCTTGTACATCTGTCACTATTGCCTCAGGCCAGCCGCGTTGATCTGCTTCCTGTTTCAGTAAAACCTGCTCCAGGCGGTTCAGGGTTTTCAGTCCAACCAGACTGGGCATAGTCAATCCCACTGCCTGCTGCAATACGCCACTTTGAATCTGTTCAAACTTAAAATCCTGTATGTCTTGAGGATAATAAAACAGCCAGAGATCTGCGGGATGATCCGGCAAACTATAACCGCGCTGACCAATTCCACGACTCAGCACAATCTTTAATGTTCCATTCAGCTCACGTTCTGACTGCCGTAAAAGCTGTAAACTTTCTGCAATCAAATCCAGATTGACATTCAGGCTTAATTTTTGATTGCTGATTTGCAAACGTGCCAGATGACGCTCATATAATTCAATCCGATTATGCCGAATCCGGGCCGTAGTAAAACAGCCATCACCATAATGAAAGCCACGATCCAGCACATCTATATGGCTGACCTGTTGAGCATTTTTTAAATACAGCATATTTTGCAGCCTCTAAAATGAAAAATCGAGCAGTCAGAATCAGGCTTCACCTATATGTCTTTTTTACTCACATCCAATTCTTTTTTAATTATTTTTTATGCAAAAAATCTCAAGCTATTCTTGCCCCATCTAACAAAAGCTAAAAAACTTGAGGCAAAAAATGAACACGCGTAAATTAAAAATCGGGGTACTGGCTGCATTAATTTCAGCAAGCGCATTGAGCGTTTCAGCAAAAGATTTCCTGAACGTGTCTTATGATCCGACTCGTGAATTGTACGACAACTTTAATAAAGAATTCAGTGCTTACTGGAAAAAAACCACTGGCCAGGAAGTCAATTATAAACAGTCGCATGGCGGTTCAGGCAAACAGGCTCGTGCCGTGATTGATGGTCTGGATGCGGATGTCGTGACACTGGCACTGGCGGCAGATATTGACGAAATTGCAGAGCGCGGTTTGCTGCCGAAAGACTGGCAGAAGAAATTCCCGCAAAACTCGACACCTTATACCTCGACGATTGTCTTTCTGGTACGTAAAGGCAATCCTAAAGGAATCAAGGATTGGGGCGATCTGGTTAAACCGGGCGTAGACATTATTACTCCGAACCCAAAAACCTCAGGCGGTGCGCGCTGGAATTATTTAGCGGCCTGGGCTTGGGCCAAACACCAGAAAGGTGGCAATGATGCCAAAGCACAAGACTTTGTCCGTCAAATCTATAAACAAACCAAAGTACTGGATTCGGGTGCACGTGGTGCTACTACGACTTTTGCTGAGCGCGGCATCGGTGACGTCTTGCTCGCTTGGGAAAATGAAGCGCATTTGGCCGTCCGCGAACAGCCCGGCAAATTTGAAATCATTACCCCTTCTTTGTCTATTCTGGCTGAACCACCGGTGGCGATTGTAGAAAAGAATGCGAAGAAAGATGGCAATGAACATCTGGCCAAAGCCTATTTGAATTATCTGTATTCACCTGCTGGGCAAACTGTGGCTGCGAAAAACTTTTACCGTCCACGTAATGCGAATGTCTTGAAGCAGTACAACAGTGTGTTCAAATCATTAAAACTGGTGACCATCGATAAAGAGTTCGGTGGCTGGACTAAGGTTCAGAAACAGCATTTTGATAACGGCGGTATCTTTGACCAGATTGTCAAAGCCAACCATGCAAAATAATGCTTTAAATGCAGTTCATTATGGCCTTTATTCATAAGGCCATTCTTATTTCAATCACTTAAGAACTTATTTATCTCTTTTTTTCATATAAAATTCATTTTTAATTATTTTTTATGCATAAAGAATAAGTTTATTCTGCGCTTATGTTACAGAACATATCAGAGATTCAGTCCAGATGAGCATTTCAAACACATTAAAACTTGGGGTTTTAGCAGCTGTTATCTCGGCAACCTCTTTCGGTGCAACAGCACGTGATTTTCTCAATGTATCCTACGATCCGACCCGTGAACTGTATGAAGATGTAAATAAGAATTTTGGCAAATACTGGGAAAGCCGTACCGGACAAAAAATCAATTTCAAGCAATCACATGGCGGTTCAGGCAAACAGGCACGTTCAGTGATTGATGGTCTGGATGCGGATGTGGTCACGCTGGCACTGGCAGCCGATATTGATGTGCTGGCAGAAAAAGCAAAACTATTACCTGCGGACTGGCAGAAGAAATTGCCGCAAAACTCGACGCCTTATACTTCAACCATCGTTTTTCTGGTACGTAAAGGCAATCCTAAAGCAATTAAAGATTGGGGTGATCTGGTCAAACCGGGTGTAGCAATCATTACCCCAAATCCAAAAACCTCAGGTGGGGCTCGCTGGAATTATCTGGCGGCTTGGGCTTGGGCCAAACATCAGGCGGGCGGCAACGATAAGACTGCGCAAGAATTTGTTCGTAAAATTTATAAAAATACCAAAGTTCTGGATTCCGGGGCACGTGGTTCAACCACGACCTTTGCTGAACGTGGCATTGGGGATGTTTTACTCGCATGGGAAAACGAAGCGCATTTAGCCCTTCGCGAACAGCCGGGCAAGTTTGAAATTATTACCCCTTCTCTGTCGATTCTGGCTGAGCCACCGGTGGCGATTGTAGAAAAAAATGCCAAGAAAAAAGGCAACCAGCACTTGGCTCAAGGTTATTTGAACTTCCTGTATTCGCCATTGGGTCAAGACCTGGCAGGTAAACATTATTATCGTCCACGTAATGCCAAAGTACTGGCCAAATACAGCCAAGTATTTAAGCCATTAAAACTGGTGACGGTTGATCAGGAATTTGGCGGCTGGAACAAAGTACAAAAGGCTCACTTTGAAAATGGTGGTGTATTTGACCAGATCGTTAAAGCCAACAGCGCGAAATAATTTTCCAAGCTGATTGATATAGGAGCATCGACATGATTCATACGCTTATCGTTCCTGGTGTAGGTGGCAGTGAATACAACCACTGGCAAACCTGCTTACAGCACCGGCTGATGCGATGCTCCCGTGTGCAGCAAAAGGACTGGAATCATCCGGTACTGGATATCTGGGTAGCAGAATTTGTCAAAACTCTGCAAGCCATTCCAGCAGAGGTTCAGATTGTCGCACACAGCTTTGGCTGTCTGACCAGTATTGCGGCCCTTGCCCAACATCCCGAACTCAATGCAAAAGTAAAAAATCTGCTATTGGTGGCACCAGCTAATCCGGCACGATTTGGGGAAAATGGTTTTTCGCGCGACAGTCAGACTGACTACAGCACCTATTTTCAACAGCTCAAGCTTCAGGTGCCCACCACGTTATTGATCAGTGAAAATGATCCCTGGTTAAGTTTTGAAGATGCCCACATACTGGCCCAAGCTTGGAAAATTAAACCAATTAATCTGGGTGCAGTCGGTCATGTCAATGTCGCTTCAGGTTTTGGCCCTTTTCCTGAAATTGAACACTATTTGATTTCAGAAAACACTATGCCCCATATCAGCAAAGTTGATGAGAGCAAGTGTTATTTTAAATTTGCATTTTAGTCGCTGCAAACTATGCTTGTGCCAAATTTATTTTCTAATTTCGTTGGTTATTTTTAATCAGCATTCTCTCTTTTGAGGAGTAATCATGTCGCAGCGATCCCGAGTGCTGCCAGGATTTGGTCTTTCTCTAGGCTTTACCCTAGCGTATTTGTCATTAATCGTTTTGATCCCGCTGTCAGCTGTTTTTATTAAATCACTGGGCATTGGCTGGGATGGCTTATGGGAAATCCTGAGCTCTGAACGTATCTTGAAATCATTGCAGTTAAGTTTCACCGCGGCCATTGTCGCTGCACTGGTCAATGTAGTTTTTGGCCTGTTGCTGGCGTGGTGTCTGGTACGTTACAGCTTTCCGGGCAAACGCATAGTCGATGCTCTGGTAGATTTGCCATTTGCCTTGCCAACTGCAGTTGCGGGTATTGCCCTGACCTCTTTATATGCACCGACCGGCTGGATTGGTCAATATTTAGAACCGATTGGCATTCAAGTCGCTTATACCCCGATTGGTATTACATTGGCATTGATCTTTATTGGCCTGCCTTTTGTAGTGCGTACAGTTCAGCCAGTCCTTAGCGATCTGGAAACCGAACTGGAAGAAGCTGCATCTGCATTGGGTGCCAACCGTTTTCAGATTGTGACCAAAGTGATTTTCCCAATTCTGCTGCCTGCGCTGATCACTGGTTTTGCTTTGGCCTTTGCCCGTGGTGTCGGTGAGTATGGTTCGGTGATCTTTATTGCCGGTAACCAGCCTTTTGAAACGGAAATTGCACCCTTAATGATTATTTCTCGTTTAGAAGAATATGACTATGCTGGTGCAACCACGATTGCTGTCGTCATGCTACTGATTTCCTTCGTGATGCTATTCCTGATTAACTTATTACAGGCATGGGCCAGCCGTCGTACCGGGAGAACTGCGCGATGAGTTTAAATACCAACAGTAATGCGCTGGCTGAAAAGCTGCAATCCCGTGATGCAACCCGCGAACCGACTTGGGTACGCTATACACTGCTCACTATTGCCTTAATCTTCTTTTTAAGCTGCTTGATTCTGCCCTTGATTCTGGTTTTTGTTGAAGCCTTTAAACAAGGGGTTGGCGTTTATACACAGGCACTGGTGCATCCAGATACCTTGTCGGCAGTGAAACTTACCTTGCTGACGGCTGCAATCGCGGTACCGCTCAACGTCGTATTTGGTGTTGCGGCAGCCTGGTCTGTGGCGAAGTTTAACTTTCCAGGTAAATCATTCCTGACGACCATTATTGATCTCCCCTTCTCGGTTTCACCTGTGATCGCGGGTATGATGCTGGTGCTGATTTTCGGTACCCAAGGCTGGATGGGTTCTTGGCTGATGGATCACGATATCAAGATCCTTTATGCAGTGCCTGCGATTGTCTTGGCGACGATCTTCATTACTGTACCTTTTGTTGCACGTGAGTTGATTCCGTTAATGGAAGCACAAGGCACCGAAGAAGAAGAAGCTGCGATTGTACTCGGTGCGTCTGGCTGGCAGACTTTCTGGAAAGTGACCCTGCCCAATATCAAATGGGGTCTGATCTACGGCGTGATTCTATGTAATGCGCGGGCCATGGGTGAATTTGGTGCGGTGTCGGTGGTTTCTGGCCATATCCGTGGTGAAACCAATACCTTGCCGCTACACGTCGAAATTCTTTATAACGAATATACCTTTAGTGCTGCGTTTGCCGTGTCTTCGCTTCTGGCTCTCCTCGCAATTGTGACCCTGATTTTAAAAACATGGGTGGAACTGCGCCAGGAAAAACAAGACAAACGTAATGAAGATTCAACAGTTTCCTAAGGAATGCCCACATGAGTATTCAAGTACAAAATATTGAAAAACACTTTGGTGCATTCCACGCACTAAAAAACATTTCGCTGGATTTCCCAGATGGTCAACTGGTCGCACTTCTTGGCCCATCCGGCTGTGGTAAAACCACTTTGCTACGGATTATTGCCGGTCTGGAATCTGCGGATGGCGGTCAGGTGATTTTAGAAGGTCAGGATGCCACCAATGTACATGTACGGGAGCGTGAAGTTGGCTTTGTATTCCAGCACTATGCCCTATTCCGCCATATGACGGTATTTGACAATATTGCCTTTGGTTTGCGTGTGCGTCCGCGTAAAACCCGTCCATCGGAAGCAGAAATCAAGAAACGTGTGACTCGTTTGCTCGACTTGGTTCAGCTTGGTTTCCTGGCTGACCGATATCCAGCTCAACTTTCTGGTGGTCAGCGCCAGCGTATTGCCCTTGCACGTGCTTTGGCAGTTGAACCGCGTGTATTATTACTGGATGAACCTTTCGGTGCACTGGATGCCAAAGTCCGTAAGGAGCTACGTCGCTGGTTACGTACCCTGCATGACGAATTGCATATCACCTCGATCTTTGTAACCCATGATCAGGAAGAAGCACTCGAAGTTGCAGATCAGATCGTAGTAATGAACAAAGGCAATGTGGAACAGATCGGATCTCCACGTGAAGTCTATGAAACCCCGAAAACTCCATTTGTATTCGACTTTTTGGGTCAGGCGAACCGTTTTGAAGGTCAGAACCATGGCGGCCTCATCCAGCTCGGTGAAGATCGCATTCAATTCGAGGGTGCAAAAAATGCCGCTCAAGGTGAAGTGATTTTATTCGCGCGCCCAGATGAGCTACGCATTCATGCACAGCCACACGACAATGCCATTCAAGCGACCTTCATTCGTGAATTATGGATCGCGGGTAAAGTCGTTGCAGAGCTAAATGACCGTCAAGGCAACCTGATCGAAATTTTACTAACACCTGATGAAGCGAGAGCGCATCAATTCCGCCCAAATCAAACCGTGTGGTTAAGTGCGGTGAATTTGCATTTATTTGAAAACCAGGTCGCTTAAGATCAAAAGATGGGGCTTTAAAATGCCCCATCCTCTTCTAGGGTAAGAGAATTATGAATTTCCAACAATTAAGAATTATACGAGAAACGGTTAGACAAAACTTTAATTTAACTGAAGCTTCTGCTGCGCTTTATACTTCACAGTCCGGGGTAAGTAAGCATATTAAAGATCTGGAAGATGAACTGGGGGTGCAGTTATTTATCCGTAAAGGTAAACGTCTACTGGGCTTAACCGAACCAGGTCAGGCACTTTTAGGCATTGTGGAACGCATGCTGGTCGATGCCGACAATATCAAACGTCTGGCCGATGATTTCAATAAAGTCGATGAAGGCACATTGACGATTGCCACGACGCATACCCAGGCGCGTTATGTGTTGCCACCAATTGTCAGCCAATTCAAAAAAGAATTCCCTAAAGTACATTTGATTTTGCAACAGGCCAGCCCGATTGAAATCACGGAAATGCTACTGCAAGGTCAAGCGGATATCGGTATTGCGACCGAAGCACTCACCACTGAAGATAATCTGGCCAGCGTACCTTACTATAACTGGCAACACAGTATTATTACCCCGCAGAATCATCCACTGGCAAGCAAAGAACACGTGCTCATCGAAGATCTGGCGCACTACCCGATTATTACCTATCATGGTGGTTTTACCGGTCGCTCCAAGATTGATACCGCCTTTGAAGAAGCTGGTTTTGATGTAGATATTGTGATGTCCGCGCTTGATGCCGATGTCATCAAGACCTATGTAGAAATGAATATGGGCATCGGCATTGTCAACGATGTGGCCTATGACCCGGAGCGTGATTACCGCTTAAAGCAGATTAAAACCGATATTTTCGGCGTAAATACTACTTGGATTGCAGTGCGTAAAGGTCATTTATTACGCGGTTATGGCTACGAGTTTATTTCCCTCTGCTCACCAGACGCAGATATTAAGGCACTGAAAAAAGTGGCTTATCCAGACGAATAAAGTGCAATATTTTAAGTTTTTAATCAAAGAGGCGAATAGCCTCTTTTTTATTTTTTGGTAGATAAAGAATATAAATATCAAGCATAATCACATGCATAATAAATTGAATTATACCAAGATGATCAATCATAAATTTGCTCTTTTCTCCACGGGCTTGTTTTTCTCCGGGGCAGGTTATGCAGCAGCGTTTGAACAATCTAACCAAAGCATCCAATCGTTTTTTGAAAAAAATCATTATGCTGAAGTTTCATTGGCCTGGGTTCGCCCTGATATCAGCGGTCAGGTACAACATACCGAAGAGCTACAACAATTAGGCATCACCGATTTTTCAACAGGAAATCTTACCCATAACCAATTGATCTCCAATGCCACATTAAAATTCCAGTTGCATCCTCAAGTGTCGTGGGGACTGATTTATGATCAGCCTTATTCTATAGATATCGCTTATCGTTATGATCCTGTTTTTGCAGGTGCAGCACTTCCTATTGAGGCTGCTACCATTCAGTTTAAGAGCCATAATGTGACCTCATTAATTGGCTTTCAACCAGACGATGACTGGAATTTTTATACAGGGCTAAGTTATCAGAGTTTAGAAGGAAATTTATATTTAGCTGGGCAGACATTTTATGTATTCAATGGTTATCGGGCCACATTTGAACGAGATCCCGGTTGGGGCTGGCTTGCAGGAATCAGTTATCAGATTCCAGAATATTTTTTTAGAACCGCACTGACCTATCGTTCTGCAATCACTCATCACAATAAAACCACTGAATCGATTGTTGTAGGTACGAATCCAGCACCTTATACAGAAATTCAAACTCCTCAGTCAGTAAATCTGGATTTTCAGACAGCTTTAACTGATCGAAATGCGTTCTATGGCACGCTGCGTTGGTCGAACTGGCAAAATTTCGTGATCCAGCCGCCTAAATTTGGCGCTGTAATTGACTATGCAGCCTTACAGTTCCCTGAAGTAAAATCTTTTAGAATGATTGATTATCGTAAGGATCAATGGTCTGGAAAAATCGGACTTGCTCATCAATGGCCAACTTTTGGCATAAATTCGATCGAACTTTTATGGGATTCTGGTACAGGAAATCCGGCTTCAACCCTGAATCCGAGTGATGGCTATTGGGGCATTGGACTAGGTCATCTTTATAAAATTCAAGAAACCTGGGATATTGCTACAGGACTATATTATTTAAAGTTTCAACAACCTGAAATTTCCTCATCCGAACCTATTACGCCACAGATTGCAGGTTTATCTGCAGTTTCTGATAACAGTGCCTGGATCCTAGGTTTTAAACTGGGCTATCACTTTTAAAATTGTTCTAAAAAATAAAAAAACGAGCCGAAGCTCGTTTTTTTTATGAGACTAAAACTTAGAAGCGGAAGCTTACACCGAGTTTAGCCACTGGTAGCCATTCGTATTCATTGTCATTACGAATATTACGTTCTTCACGTTCCACCTGATCAGCAAAGTCAGCAATAACACCATCTGTACTTACGGCAGTCCCTGTAGGAGTTAAGTTAACTGTTGGATTGCCATTGTAGTATGCGCCAATCTCACCAAATACGCCCCAACGGTTAGTAATTGCTGGAGAGAAACCAATCCCTACATAAGGAGCAATATTATTTTTGTAAGATAATTGACCATTAATACGAGCATCTCCTACCGCCTCGAATTCAACATCATTTACGCGGAAAGTTTCTCCACCACGGACACGACGATCAATATCATAATCATTGTCAATATATGCTACACCGGCTGCCATATAGAACCAGTTGGCCCAAGGACGAATTTCAGCGTTCAAGTAAGTCAGGTTATTGTCCATATCCAGGTCATATTTAGAACCATTGATTGACAAATCATCCGACCAAGAGATATCACCGCCGTTATAACCTAAAGTTACGCCTACATATGGGTTAGCACTCCAGGAAATTGCACCACCATAACCGGTAGTACCGACTTCAGCACGAACAGAAGCTGGTTTAAAGAAAGAGAATTCAGCAACGCCTTCATCTGTTACGATTGTTTCATCAGCAGCCATTGCAGAACTTGCTGCTAGAGCTAAGACTGATACTGCTAAAATGTTATGTAAAGATTTCATTATTTCTCTCCTCAAAAGAACTTATTTTGATCATTAGTTATTCGTGATAGGCTCAATATAAAGGACTTAAAAAATATTTTTTATTCACATTTTGCTCATCTTTTGTTATTTTTTGATACAAATTAATTTTTCTTGTTCAGAACCAAGCATTTTCTAACACTTCTCCTACATTTCAACATAATGAAAAAGTACACTTATCACTTTAATAATTTCACGCTTTCTACACTTTTGGTTATTTTTCATCTATTTTTAGTGCTTTCAACTATTTTTCCTGCAATATAGTGTAAAATCTAGAAAATTTTTTTCTGGAAGGAAGATCATGTCGCAGCTTTCAACAATCATTGAACAAGCGTTTGAAGACCGTGCGAATTTCACAGCTGCAGATTGCTCTGCTGAAATCCGTCAAGCAGTTGAGGAAGTAATTGCTGGTCTAGACAATGGTACTTTACGTGTTGCTGAAAAAATCGATGGTGAATGGGTTGTTCATCAATGGATTAAAAAAGCGGTATTGTTATCATTTAAATTGAACGACAACAAACCAATGGAAGCTTGTGATCTTCGTTTCTATGACAAAGTAGAGACTAAATTCTCAGGTTGGACTGAAGAACAATTCAAGGCTGCTGGCGTACGTGTTGTACCGCCTGCTGTCGCACGTAAAGGTTCTTTCCAGGCTAAAGGCGTGATCTTGATGCCTTCTTATGTCAACATTGGTGCTTATGTAGATGAAGGCACGATGGTTGATACTTGGGCAACTGTAGGTTCATGTGCACAAATTGGTAAAAATGTTCACTTGTCAGGTGGTGTAGGTATTGGTGGTGTGCTTGAACCGCTTCAAGCGAATCCAACCATTATTGAAGATAACTGCTTTATCGGTGCACGTTCTGAAATCGTTGAAGGCGTAATCGTTGAAGAAGGTTCTGTGATTTCAATGGGCGTATTCATTGGTCAATCAACCAAGATTTATGACCGTGCCACTGGCGAAATCCATTATGGTCGCGTACCAGCAGGTTCTGTCGTTGTTGCAGGTAGTCTTCCATCTAAATGTGGTACTTACAGCTTATATGCTGCCATTATCGTAAAAAAAGTTGATGCACAAACTCGTTCTAAAACAAGTCTGAACGATCTATTACGCGAAGACTAAGATGTTTTAACTTAGAGGATACATTCGTGTTCCTCGGAGCCTCAACCGCTCCTCGTCTCTACGATTAGTAATAATCGTAGGGATTTTTATTTTTATACCCGGTTATTTATTTCTCATTGGTTAGTTTTGTTATGAATACGCTTCGATCTTCCGCAATTCCTGTCTCTGATCCATCTGCGGGTTTACGCATTACGGAGATTTTCTATTCATTGCAAGGTGAAGCCAATGCCGCAGGACTGCCAACAGTATTTATCCGTTTAACCGGTTGCCCATTGCGTTGTAGCTATTGTGATACCACCTATTCCTTTGAAGGCGGTGAGCGTCAGTCTCTGGACGATATTATCCAGACCACGCTAGATTTTAAAACCCCTTACGTCTGTGTGACCGGCGGTGAACCACTGGCGCAGCCCAATGCCCTGCCCCTGATGCAGCGACTTGCAGATTTAGGATGTGAAGTTTCACTTGAAACCAGTGGCGCTTTAGATGTATCCAAAGTGGATCCGCGTGTTTCCAAAGTTTTAGATTTAAAAACGCCAACTTCAGGTGAAGTTGCACGAAATTTGCTTTCTAATCTGGATCATTTAACTGCACATGATCAAATCAAGTTTGTGATATGCAATCGTGAAGACTATGAATGGTCAAAGCAGCAGTTAGAGCTGTACCAACTTCAAGACAAAGTGAGTACAGTTTGGTTTTCGCCTGCATTTGCAGTTGAAAAAGGTGCGGTTCGTTTACCACCACTGGCACGTGATTTGGCTCAGTGGATTTTAGAAGACCATCTCCCTGTTCGTTTCCAGTTACAGCTGCACAAGTTGTTATGGAATGATGAAACTGGTCGTTAATTTTTTGTAAAGTATTTTTTTGGAGAATCAGCTTATGCGCCCTCGTGCCATTGTCCTGTTATCTGGCGGATTAGACTCAACAACATGTCTGGCTTGGGCGCAGGCACGCTATGAATGTATCGCACTCAGTTTTCGATATGGTCAGCGTTCAACGACCGAGCTGGATGCAGCAAAAGCTTTAACGCAACGTGCGGGTGTGGAACATCGAGTGATCAATATTGATCTGGGTAATCTGGGTGGCTCAGCCCTTACCGATCATAGTATTGAGGTACCCGACCATGAACAGGCTGGCATTCCGATTACTTACGTTCCTGCACGTAATACTATCTTCTTGTCTTACGCTCTAGCCGCGGCAGAAGTGTTCGAAGCTGAAGCGATTGTCATCGGAATTAATGCGGTTGATTACTCCGGTTATCCGGATTGCCGTCCGGAATTTATCGAGGCATTTGCCAACATGGCACGCCTTGCGACCAAGGTTGGCGTAGAGGGTCAGGCGCTCAAATTTGAAACACCTTTGTTACATTTATCCAAAGCAAATATCATTCGCTTAGGTATTGAACATGGCGTAGACTACAGTCAAACGGTGTCATGCTATCAAGCAGATGACCAAGGACGTGCCTGTGGCAAATGCGACAGTTGTCGTTTACGTAAACAGGGTTTTGCGGACGCAGGTGTTGAAGACCCGACACGTTATATACCGTAATAACAAGGTAGAGTTTATGAAGAATTTAAAATCAAGCATCGTGCTTTCAGCAATTGTTTCAGCTGCTGCTATGTTCGCAACTACGGCTCAAGCGGCTGATGACAAATTACAACAAGCTTATAAAAGCACCAATGTAAAATCTGCATTGATCAATGTTTGTAAAAATGAAACTGGCAAAAGTAAAAAATTGACGGCTGCTGAAGTCAGCAAATATTGTGGTTGTGCTATTGAAGCAGATGGCAAATTAACCAATGCACAAAAATGGGAAATTCAAAGCACTATTAACCAGAAGAAAAGCCCAGGCACTTTAGCTTTTGTACAGAAGCAGAATAAAGATCTTCAAGCATGCTTTGGTCCACAGTTAACAGGCAAACTGAAAACTTTGACTGAAGAAGCAATGAAATCAGCTCAAGCGGCACCAAAGAAATAAGATCTGATTATTCTTTGATAAAATAAGCCACTATAATGTGGCTTATTTTTTTGAAAAAATTTAAAGAAAACAGGAGTTTTTATGTCTGAAATTAGTTTGCTTGACCAGAATTTTCCTGCGACGACAGGCGAAATCAATTTAACCCAGTTGAATACAGAATGGCTGGTGATTTATTTTTATCCTAAAGATTCTACGCCGGGCTGTACGACTCAGGCAGTTGGCTTTTCCTGTTTAAAAGATCAGTTCGATGCTTTAAACACCACAATTCTTGGCGTATCCCGTGATTCGGTAAAAGCGCATCAGAACTTTACTGAAAAGCAGAATTTGAGTATCAATCTGATCAGCGATAAAGAAGAGGTGTTGTGCAATCATTTTGATGTGATTAAAGAAAAGAACATGTATGGCAAACAAGTGATGGGCATTGAGCGTTCAACTTTTATTTTCCATAACGGTGAACTGGTTAAAGAGTACCGCAAAGTCAAAGCAGCAGGTCATGCAGAACAAGTTTTGGAAGATTTAAAAGCTTTGCAAGCTGCTTAATTGTATGCTTGTGTATGAATAGAAGCTCGAAACATTCGGGCTTTTTTTTACGATAACATTTGTATAATCAAGTATTTTATATTTCCCCTAATTCATTTCACACTGTCCTGATAGATGAAGATTCACTTTATCTCCTACCCCGGCAATTCCTTTTTTCATACCAAAATCCCTACGGTTAATCACGGCATATGCCTGAACATCAAGCAGCTTGGCATTCGACATACTGGGTTTAAAGGTTGTTTCGAAAATCACTGGCTTGGTCACACCACGCAGGGTTAAATGACCTAAAACATTGTATTTGCCATTGCCTAGATCTTTAAACTGGATACTTTTAAAAATTACAGTCTTATATTTTTCTACATAAAACAGGTCTTCGCCCAAAATCATATGTTTAAATAGCGGCTTACTAAAGCTTAAACTTTCTACATCCATGACCAGATGGGTTGAGGCATTTTGCGGTGCTTTAGCATCAAACTGCATCGTGGATTGAACCTGATTGAACTTGGCTTTAACCACAGTAAGACCCATCGACTTAATCTCAAAACCGACATCACTTTTGGGAGTTAAGGTCCATGATCTTGCAAAAGACTGACTAGTCAAAGCCAAACAGATCGCTAGGCTAAGGAGCCCAGTTTTTATTATTGTTTTCAATTTTAAATCCACCTTGTTTAATTTCTTATTGATCGGATTTAAGTACACGGCTTAATCTGAAACTAAATTTTCTTGTTTTTTGAACGAACAGGTTTTCGTTCTTTTTATACCAGTTTATTGAAGTTTTTGTAAAATCATTCATGACTAACGGACAAAATACTTGCGCTGATTTTTCTCTGATAAGTGGCCCTGCTAGGCGAGCAGGAGACTGGTTTCATCTTATAAAATTTTGATTTTATAAATTTTTTATACAAACAGATCGTTTATTTTAAGTTCAATTTATATTGGAAATATCCATGTGCTTGCAGCACTGAAAAGAGTTGTTTTCTACGCTGCCTATTCACGATCACTATCTAAAATGACACGCTTAGACAACTCTTAACCGATCTATCAGCTTTCGTAGCCTGAATCAAATACTGAGAATTAATGACACTGCGACGCCCCACATGGTACAGGCAATAATAGCATCCAGTATTTTCCATGCTTTTGGATGTTGGAACCAAGGCGTCAGTATCTTTGCCCCATATCCCAAACTAAAGAAGAAAAACCAGGAAGCACAGACAGCGCCTAAAGCAAACCACCATTTTCCTAAGGCGTATTGAGTTGAAATTGATCCAATCAATATAACTGTGTCTAAGTAAACATGCGGATTCAGCCAGGTAAAAGCCAGGCAGATCATCAGTACTTGCAGAAAATGCTCTGTGAGCTGATCACTTGGTGCCAAAACCTCTGTTGATTTAAATGCACTGATCGCATGATGTAAACCATAATAAAATAGGAATCCTGCGCCAATATATTTAGAAAATATAACAATATCCGGATAATGTTCAATGACACGCGCAAAGCCCAGTACGCCAAGCAGAATTAAAAGGGAATCAGACAAGGCACAAATCACACAGACCCAAAACACATGCTGCTGTTTTAAACCTTGTTTTAATACAAAAGCATTCTGTGCACCGATACTGACAATCAGGCTCATTCCCACAGCAAAACCACTCATCATATAACTGAACATCACATTCCCCTTTTTTTGAATAAATGAATTATTCAACAAAATGAGTGCGATTAATTAAAACTAAGTTAATATCAATTTAACTAAATTATTTTTAGATAATAGATATGCTGAATGCGAAACAATGTGATGCTTTTTATGCAGTTGCAAAAACGGGAAGTTTCGATCTGGCTGCCGAACAGCTAAATATTACCGCCTCGGCAGTCACCCTTCGTGTTCAAAGTCTGGAAAAAAAATTGGGACAATTGCTTTTGGTCAGAGATCGGCCTTGCCGCGTGACCCAATCCGGGCAAACCTTATTGCATTATTTACAGCATCAACGTTTGCTAGAACAGAATCTGATGCAGGATTTGGGTGGACAATTGCAACAAGAAGGTTTCTATTGTCTGAATATTGCCACCAATGCTGATTCGCTCGCGACCTGGCTATTACCGACCTTACAAGCCCAGCTGATCCAGCATAAAATTGTGTTGCATTTTCAAGTAGACGATCAATCACAAACCCATCATCTGTTAGAAGCAGGTCTCGTCAATGCCTGTTTGAGTACTGAAGCCAAGGCAATGAAAGGTTGTCGGGCGGAATTGATCGGACAGATGCAGTATCGGCTGGTCGCCACCCCTAAGTTTTCCCAAAACTGGTTTCGTCAAGGTGTACATCGGGATGTGCTACGCCTTGCCCCTGCCATTATTTTTAATGAAAAAGACCAACTACATACTCAATTTATTCAGCACGAATTTGGCCTGAACCTTGCTCAATATCCTCATTTTTTTATTCCATCGACCCATGCATTTTTTGATGCGATTGTCATGGGTCTAGGCTATGGCTGGCTGCCGGACTATCAAACCAGGGATTTGCTGGAGTCAGGCCGACTTCTTGAACTTTCAAATGAGATGCGAATTGAAGTGCCGTTGTATTGGCATCACTGGAAAGAACAGTCTCCTGCTTTAGAAATCCTTGGGGAATGTTTGAAACAGCATGCTCAAACTACCATGAATCAACCCATAACAACCTGATACTTTTAAACCAGATTGGTTTTATCATTCTGGACAAATTTTTCACTGAGTTGCTGATAGATCGGAGTTTTTTGGAAATTCTCTAAAAAATCAATCGTACCTTGTGGAAATTTATCCTGTTGAATTTCGCCACGATAATAAGCCTCACGCATCGGCGTGGCGGATAAGGCATCTTCCAGGCTGTCAAGTTCGACCATTTCCCATTCCGGGAAAAATTTTAAATAATAAGAAGAATCATCTTTAAAGTGCCCAATCAGCCCGACTTTGGCATTTGGTTCACTAACCTGGTTCACCAGCGATTTCACCAGCTTTTGCCATTTTTCATCATTATAAACATCTATGACTTCTACAAATTTGATCCGAGCTTGATCTTCAGGACTAAAATTTGACAGGATCATGGCTTCTCGCTCCGAAGCCAAAAATGGATTCTTGATATTGCGTTCATTTTGCGCAGAACCGAGAGCCAAAATCACATGTTGACTGTGTTGCAGGGCAATGTTAATCGTTTGCATGTGTGCCAGATGAAAAGGCTGAAAACGGCCAATGAAAACCAGATAATCAAATGTATAGTTCATAAGGGATCAGTTTTTTATGACTCATGAGTTGTGCTGCCCCAATAAATATGCGACATAATCATTCCCATAAAATCAAATTAAGTTTTAAAGCAAGGATAGTACGATGACACTGAGCTGTATTCAACAACCTCATGAGCATTTGAATGCGAATTTAGAACATGGTGTACTCACTTTAGCCATTAATCGTCCGGAAGCGAAAAATGCGTTATATAGCGAGCTTTATTTATGGATTGCGAAAGCCTTGGATGAAGCAGATCAGGCGCCTGAAGTTCGTGTAGTTGTATTGCGTGGTCAGGATGCAGACTTTAGTGCGGGCAATGATATGCAGGATTTTATGAAATCTGCTGCGAAGAAAGGTCAGGCACCCGCTGCTGAAGGCCCGCCGTTTGTTTTACTCAAATCTGCTGCAAAATTTTCCAAGCCTTTGATTGCTGCGGTGCGTGGTGTTGCAATCGGCATTGGCGTGACGATCTTATTACATTGTGATCTGGTCTATAGTGACAATACTGCCCTGTTCCAGATTCCATTTGTCAGTCTGGGTTTATCGCCTGAAGGCGCTTCAAGCAAGCTGTTGATTCAGCAAGCGGGTTATCATAAAGCGGCCGAATTATTGCTGACTGCGCAAAAATTCAATAGCGAAAAAGCACTCGACGCAGGTCTGGTAAATAGCATTGAAGAAGATGTTTACACTAAAGCAGCAGCACAAGCTGCCCAGCTCTCTGCCCTGCCATTAGCATCACTGGTGCAATCTAAAACCTTGATGAAACACAATGTGAATGAAATTGTAGAATGGATTGACCATGAAGCAGAAATTTTCATGCAGCGTGTTGGCTCGCCAGAAATGCTGGAAGCGGTTCAAGCGTTTATGCAAAAACGTAAACCTGATTTCACACAATTCAACTAATTTTCAAACTTATGAGTTCAACGAGGTGGTTTAGACTGCCTCAATCTTTTATTTTTCTAAGAATCTGAAGTATGCCAAATCAAAACTCCCAAACCTCTTCCGAAACAACAGATAGTTCAAATCCAGAAAAGAAACGTTATTACGAACCTGCACCTCAAGATATAGATATAGATAATTTTCGTAAGGTGATTGAAAGCCGACGTTCGGTGCGTAAATTTACCAAAAAGCCAATTCCTGTCGAAATTCTGGATGCCTGTCTGGATCTGGCGTTATTGGCCCCAAATTCGTCGAACTTGCAGCCTTGGACTTTTTATGTGGTACAAAATCCGGGCAAGAAAAAACGTCTGGTCAAAGCCTGTATGAGTCAACTGGCAGCCAAAACAGCTTCTGAGCTAATTGTCTGTATCGCACGTACCGACCGTATCGATGAAATGGCGAAACGTAATGTGAATGAATTTCCATTTCCAGAAGCTCCGCCCGCGATTAAGAAATACTATAAATATATTCCCTACAACTATAAGACTGGTTATCTGAATGCTTTTGGTAACTTTAAGAAAGTGGCTTTCAAAGTTGCCCGTACACTGGACAAACAAATGCCAGTGTCTGCTTTCAGCCCAGCTGATGCGAAACTGTGGGCGACCAAAACGACGGCGCTTGCTTGTGAAAATCTGGTTTTAGCCTTGCGAGCCTATGGTTTTGACAGCTGTATGA
Source organism: Acinetobacter sp. RG5 (assembly GCF_031844265.1). Classification (GTDB taxonomy): domain Bacteria; phylum Pseudomonadota; class Gammaproteobacteria; order Pseudomonadales; family Moraxellaceae; genus Acinetobacter. Next base: position 253,607 of record NZ_JAUZUV010000004.1, read on the forward strand.
TGGAAGGTTTCGATGAGCCGATGGTTCGTGAAATTCTGAAATTAAATGATGAACAGTATCCGGTCATGGTAATTGGTGCGGGTGAACGTGCCGAAGATGGAGTATTCTTCCCGCAGTACCGTTTTGATCGTGAACTGTTTATTCAGAAGATTTAAGCTTCGTATCTATACAAATTAAATACCTTAAATCTGATAGATATCTTGTGACATGGATGTCACATAATTCACTCTTTATGCGCTACAAACGATATAAGATAAATCTTAAGGGAAACTTCATATTTTTTATTAATGCTCTTTCATAAGCTGTTTTTTACTCAGCTCCAAGTTGTATATTCCAGCAATCAAATTGAATCTCAAGCCAAGTCTTTTTCCTTTGTTACGATATCGTGCAGCCAGGATCTTTAAAGCTTTCACACTACCAAATACATGCACAATTCCGATTCTTCTTCCATTAATTTTTTGATTATAAGTTTTGAGTTCAAGATCCAATTTAGTGATTTCTCTAGTTAAATTTCTTTTTAATCGAGAATTAAGCTGAACTAAAAAGTTTAAAAAAATTTTACACAATCACACAAAATGTCTATTGCGGAATCTAAAAGATAGTTTATTTTTCTTCTATTTTTCATGAAGATAATTTTTATACTTTTAAAGTATAAAAAAATTAAAATATTAAATATCAATATAAAACAATATCTTAATATGCTTTAAAAAGACTTACAAAACTATCTTAAGCTTACTGAATTAAAGTTAAGGCAAAAAGAAAGATGAATTTTCCGAAATAAAAAAATGCTAACCGGAACAAATATTTAAGTATTTCTTAATTGAAAATGGTATTTTTTGTGATAGATCATTTAATCATTAAGATGATTTAATCAGTTCGCATAATAACAATAGATAAATAAAAAAAAATGTGACTGAAATTTTGGCTCTCTAGTTCTTTTATAAAAAGAGGCTCGAAGAAGCAAAAAAGAATTAGAGGGTTCATCTTAAAAAGAAGTTAAATAGGAGGTGAAGACGTACTGAAGATAAGATTCATAACCTTATAATAGGATAGTAAATATTTTGAAATAAAATGCATTTTTTAAACAAATTAAAAAGACCCTAACATATAGAAGAGTTGAGGCCATGACAAAAAAGTACAGTAAATTTTTATCCATTCCTACAGATTTTAATTTAGAAGATTCACCCTATCATTGGATTAGTCAAGTGCATACCCAATATGTGCAAAATGTTGACTATACCTTAAAGAAATACGGTTTAGACAATTCTCGCAGACGTATTTTGCTGGCATTAAAATTTAAAAATAGAGCGAGTATTTCTGATTTATCTGACATGTTGATTTATAAGATGTCGACCACTACTAAAATCATCTATCGCCTAAAAGATGAGGGATTAGTACATACTTATTCCTGTGAGGATGATGCACGAATTACCCGAGTATTATTAACCGAAAAAGGTCAGCAAATGATTAAAAAGATTAATGATCTTAGCGTTGTTGTACTAGAGCAATCTTTCGATGGTTTAACACCGTTGCAAATTGAAAAAATGCTACACAGTCTTAAGCATATTTTCCGCAATCTAGCTCCTTCGCATTAGTTGAATTAAAGGGAAATTAAAGTATATAAAAATTGAGTTAAAATGAGGGGAAATTATATTTTTTAAATTTCAGGAAATAATATTATAATAATTCGCATAAAAGATATCTATTTAAAATAATAGATATCTTTTATAATTAAAAAAAATAATCATCTGTTTAATTAATATTTATATAATAACAACATTTAAAAAATTAATTCAAATCATAAATTATTTTAACTAGATCAAAGCCAATTACGGAACAGCATTAAAATTTAATCTAGATTTAAACCTAGGAGCAAACTAATGAAAATAAAATATCTAGTAATCTGCGTTATCTGCTTATTAACTGGCTGTCAAGCAACGGCACCGCTTATGAAGAATAGTATCACTTTTGTTGTAGGGCCATCCGACTTTGAGCATAACTTTGTTTTTAAAAACAATTGGCCATTGTGTCGTAATTTTTATGATAGCGATGGAAATATGCCTGTAAAAAGAAAAACTAAATATTTAACTACAGATAACACTTGTAAAGTATCTCCTGAAGGTTATGTGCCTGAACAAATTATTATTGAATATGCCCCTTGGTTGACTTATGAAGAGCAAATAAAAAAAGGATATGGTGTTCCTGAAGAACTACGTTATGCTCAAGGAGAAGAGGCAGCAAAAAAAAGACTCGCTATAATGGCAGCGCAACAGGAAGGTGTAGCAAAAATCCCAGCCACAGCATGGAACCGTATTGTACTAACTCCTCCTCAAGAAGTAGAAAAATATAAGTACCAAGTTTCTGAAGGTAAAGGCAACCGTAGTCAAGGTAAAGAGATTCATTACCTCATTTCCCTGAATCCCGATGGTAGCTACGACATAAAAACCAAATTGTATTGGGTCTCAAAATATCAAGAATTCTGGAATTGAATTTCAATTGTAAGCCTATGATAAAGTCCGTTTGATTTCAGAGGTTTCTACTTATATAGATAGCTATATATACCTAACTCAAGCTCATATTGTTCTCAATTTCCGATAATCAATCCAGTTACAATGAAACCCGACGGGTACACGAACCGGTAAATGAATGGTTGCAATCGGTCCTGTCGTCATCTGCTGTGCATCCAGAATCACCACTTTGGATGGGCATCCGTCTAGAGCATGAACATAAGACATGAGCCAGCCCTCATTTTCAGCTTGCGCCCCTTCCCGTGCGACGAATATCACCTCTCCTGTTACCCAGTTTTCTCCAAAAGAATAGCTTTCTGAATTGCCAGTTTCCACATCATGGCTCAAAAGAGTATTGCTGCTGACATGAAAAGGATCATCAAACTCGCCAAAGGAAATAGTGTAGACATAGTGATAAGGCCGTCCGGTATAAGCTTCATTAATCTGTGGGAATTCCTGTTTCATCTCGGATAATATCGTCCGAACCACTTTTCCAGTACCGTGTTCAAAAATGAATCGTTCTAGCCGAATATCCTGATCTTCAATCGGTCCCTGAATCGAACTGACCAAGGCTTTAGAGTGCACCACCACATCCATAACCACATCACCAGAATCCAGCTCATAAGCATTCACGGTATGAAAAATAAAACAGGGATCAATCTCATACCAGCGAATATCAATTGCTTTACCGCCAAAAGGCAATATACCAATGCGTGCCTGCCGTTTTGGATTCCATTGATATGGCAACATTGAACCCTTTAAAGCACTGCGTACAGAAAAGTTCACATTCAGGTCCAGAATCAGCACCTGAGATCTGGTAATGGCACAATCATGAATCATCGGACCATGTTTCACTGGAATGTCGACATAATGTTTCAACTTACCTTTTGAATCTATCTGCAAATAAAAAACTTTGTTCTGACTTAAAGCATCATAACAAATCGCATGAATATCGCCCGTTTCAGGATCAATATGCGGATGGGCAGTAAATGGAAAATCCTGATCATCTTCAAATAAATGATGTCGTTTTGACTCCAGTGCAGCATTCAACTCAACTGGATATGCACCCGCTTCTACCAGTGCCCAGATTTTTCCGGCAAAGTGGATGACATTGGTATTGACTGCATCCGCGACACCTCGCGTTTTACCGGGAATTTGTGGTCGATGAAGTTTTTTCTGCACACTGGCAGAACCGATATAACTGCTTTTATACCAATGTGCCTCACCACCCTTCAGTCTGAGCGCATGCAACATGCCATCGCCCGTAAACCAGTGATAGTTGCGTGGGTTTTTGACTGTAATAGGATTTGGACCAATCCGCATTAATGCGCCATCCAGTTCTGCAGGAATTTGCCCTTCAACCTTTAAATTTGTGGAAAAGTGTTCCTGCCGCTCTGGTGCAAATATACCTTCCAGATAGGGATTTTCATGCGAATACGGAATGCGGCTGTGCAGGATTTCTGCACCGTACTGGATAGATTTACTGAGGGTATTCTTAAGCACACTGCTCAGCAGTTTTGGCCACGGCATTGTTATTTTCCTTATTGTATTTTTTCTTTGGATTATTCTGGAAGAAATGATAATAACAAAAGCAGGTCGGCTGGTTTCTGAATCTAGATTAACGGCGCGCTAAGTTAAACGCGCCGCAGCAGAGCATCAATTTTATAATTTTAGACTTTGATATCCAGAAGCTGAATAAACTCAAAGGCCGGCTCTTCATAAGGATGACTTTCTTTCAGCGCCTTGGCCACTTCGACCGCCTTTTCATCAGGCACCAAAATTTCTACCCGCCATTCTTCCACCTGTTCCAGTTTACCCACTTCACCAATATGAGGATCTGCACCTTCCTGTGGTTTAAACTGTCCGGTTCCTAAAACTTGCCAGGCACAGTCCGTATACTCACCAATGCCGCCTGCCCCTGCTGCAAATATCGCATTCTTGGTGTCTTCCAAATTTTCATCCGGCACGTAATAAATCAGCTTTAACATATATTCCTTCCTGAAATTCAGATACTTGCCGTATTATTAAGGGCTTGGGTAATCATCTTCAATGCAGGATTTTGAGAATTCTTGTTAAATGTTGCATACAAGCCCAGTTTTGGCAGTGCCTGATCAGTCTGGACAATTTTCACATGATCATTCAAAAAACGCAGTAAATATTCGGGCGCAAAACTAAAGCCCATGCCCATATTGGTCAGATTGATGTGTTGCAAGACATTGGTCACCCACAACAGCTGTTCATGTTCGAACTGATCAATGCAGAGCAGTTTATCCAGCTTTTCATAAAATACGGGAGATGCGTTCTGCTCGCACATAATCATATTGTGATTTTTCAGTTCCTGTAATTTCAGGATTCGATCCATAGGATGTAAATGCTGAGCGGCAACCAGATAAATTTGCTCGGTTAATAAATGAATATTGTCAAAATCGGGATGATCCAGATGAAAACGGGTAATACACAAATCCAGTTCAGCATTTTTTAGCCGCTGAATCTGTTCCATACAGGTCAGGCTATGCAGATGGATTTTTAAGTCCGGCATGTTTTTTTTAAGCTGTGCCAGAATC